>NZ_JBEPBI010000114.1:0-24382 GCF_040299045.1 Streptomyces sp. NPDC001027 | reverse complement strand
CTTCGCGGCCGCCGCCGACGGCTCCGCCCTCGCCCGGTCCGTGATCGCCGGCGCCGGCGAGGACCTCGCGGCCCTCGTCGCACGACTGGCGGCGCGCGGCGTCGTGGTCGACGACGTTGTCGTGGCGGGCGGCACGGTGCTCGGACAGCCCGCGCTGTACGAGGCGTTCGCCGGCGCGCTCGAGACCGCCGTGCCGGGAGCGCGGCCGCGGCCGCTCACCGTGGCGCCGGTCGAGGGCGCGGTGGCGCTGGCGCGCTCACTGCTGTGAGCCGCCGCCGGCACGTTCACCCACAGGACACGCACCGGTCGCCGGGCTCTCGCGCAAGCGACACGACCCGGCCGTAGATCTTCGCTCAGACGCGTCACCCGGCTCACGGGATCGTCGCACGACCCGCGGACCGCCGACGCGCACCTCCTCCCTCCGGCCCCTCGGCCGAGGCCACTCCAGGAAGGCACATTCATGCCGTCACCCGCCGGGCCCAGCTCTCCCTCGGCCGTGAACAGAAGGCGTTTCCTCCAGTTCTCCGTGGGCGGGTCGGTGGCCCTGGTCGCCGTCCCGACGCTGGCCTCCTGGCCGGCCGCAGCCGCGGACGCCAAGGCCGCCGCCGGTCCGCTCCCGTTCGTCGACGACTACAAGACGAACGTCATGGCGAACCTGACGCCCGAGACCAACGCGGCGGTCCGCGCCCTCGGCGGCTTCGCGCGTGTGTGGAAGACCGGCTCGGCATGGAACACGGGCACGCCCCTGCGGCCCGACGTCCTGCGCGCCAACATGCGTTACTGCATCGCGCTCACCCGAAGCCGCACCGAGGCCCAGGGCAGGGAGGCCTTCCTCTACGACCGTCAGCACCAGAGCTACTCGACGATCGCAGGCCTCGGACCGCTGGCGGATCTGTACAAGGCGGGCGCCAAGGCCGTCACGTCGATCACCCGCGCGCCGGACGGCATACCGCCCGCCAAGATCGACGACGCGGTGCCTGCCGACGCGCCCGCCGGCTCGGCCCTCGGCGCCGGTTCGCACGACTCCGACCTCGGCCTGGTCGCCACGCTCGTCGACACCGTGCGCGGCAACTACGCCTCGGGCAACCCGAGCAAGTACGCCTACCAGTACCCGCGGCCGTGGCGCATGAACGAGAACAGCGAGGTCGTCGACACCGGGAAGACCGACGCGCTCGGCTTCCCCGTCTACGACTCGAAGGTGGTCGTCGTCCCGCAGCTGCTGCGCCAGCGCAGCGCCTCGCCGACCGACGACGGCGGATTCCCGAGCGGCCACACCAACGCCTTCCACCTGGCGTCGCTGGCGTACGCGTACGCCGTGCCCGAGCGGTTCCAGGAGCTGGTGACGCGTGCCCTGCAGCTGAGCCACACCCGGATCATGTCCGGCATGCACTCCACCGTCGACGTCATCGGCGGCCGCATCATGGCCACCGCGCTCGCCGCCGCCACGCTCGCCGACCCGGCCAACGCCGAGCTGAAGGCGGCCGCCCGCGCCCAGGCGCTGGCCTACTTCACCGAGAAGACCGGCACGACCGCCGACACCCTGTTCGCCTACGCGCACTCCGACGCCTCCGACGAGTACGCCGACCGCGAGGCCAACGCCCGCGCCGTCGCACCCCGGCTCACCTACGTCCTCACCAGGGAGGGCCGCAAGGAGCCCCTGACGGTGCCCAAGGGCGCGGAGGTGCTGCTGGAGACCCGGCAGCCGTACCTCACCGCGGCCCAGCGGCGGGAGGTGCTGCGCACGACCGCGCTGCCGTCCGGGTACGTGCTGCTCGACGGCTTCGAGCAGTGGGGCCGGCTCAACCTGTTCGCGGCCGCGGACGGTTACGGGGCCTTCGAGCGCGACGTCACCGTCACCCTGGACGCGGCCGAGGGCGGGTTCCAGGCGGCCGACGCCTGGCGCAACGACATCGCCGGCGAGGGCGGCCTCACCAAGCGCGGCTCCGGCACGCTCACCCTGACCGGGCACAACCGCTACCACGGCGGCACCGCGGTCGAGGCGGGCGTGCTCGTGGCCGGGCACGCGAACGCCCTCGGCCAGGGCGACGTGCGGCTGACCGGCGGCACGCTGCGCGCGGGCGAGCCGGTGCGGGTGTGCGGCGCGTGGGCCCAGGGGACCGGCGCGGTGCTCGACCTGACGCTGCGCGGGCACCACGGTCCGGCGCTGACGGTCTCCGGGCGGGTTCGGCTCGAGCGGGGCTCGGTGCTGTCGCTGCGTCTCGACGCCGACCGGCCGCCGGCCGCGGGGACGACCGTGCCGGTGATCTCGGCGTCGGCGGTGCGCGGCCAGTTCGACCGCGTCGAGCTGCACTGCTCTCATCTGCGGGCCGTGCCCGTGTACACGGCGCACGGGCTGTCGGTGCGCCTGCTCAAGCGGTAACGCCCGTCCCGGCGGGAGCCGACCCGGGGCAGACCGATGCCGAACCCGCGTCAGCTCCCGCCACCCCACACCAGGCGTCGCCCCTCGCCAGGCGTCACCGACAACCGGCGTCGCCCCGCGGTCCGGCATCCGGGCGGCCCGCGACGGTCTCGGGCCCCGGTCGGCGCCGAGCCGGAGCGGTGGTCGGCGCCGGCGGCCTGAGGCGGGGGTCGGCGCCGGGCGGCCTGAGGCGGGGGTCGGCGCCGGGTAGGGCGTACCTGCGGTAAGCCGCGATCATCCAGGGTGCGGGAGGGGTCCTGGCCCGCCGTCCGGCCGCCCTTGCCCGCCGGGTCCCTGAGCTATGTTGAGCTTCGTGGAAGACAAGGGAGGCGCACCCGCGCCATCGCCGCAGCAGGCACGCGCACAGGCATCCGCGATCACCTCGGGCAGGACCGGACCGGAGGCGGAGGCGTCCCCGACCTCCCGGCTGCGGGCGCTCTTCGACGGGCCCCAGCTCTCCCCGGGACAACGGCGTATCGCCCAGTATCTGATCGAGCACATCACCGAGGCGGCGTTCCTGTCGATCACCGACCTCGCGGACCGGGTCGGCGTCAGTCAGCCCTCGGTGACCCGGTTCGCCGCGGCGGTGGGCTTCAGCGGGTATCCCGCACTGCGGGAGAGACTCCAGTCGATCGCCCTCGGCGCGCTGGCCGGCGGCCCGGCCGCGGAGGTGAACCGCAGCAACGAACTGCAGGCGGCGGTCGACGCGGAGATCGAGAACCTGGAGAACCTGCGGCGCGACTTCGCCGACCCCGACCATGTCATCGACGTCGGCCGGCAGCTCTCCCAGTCGACGCCGCTGACCATCCTGGGGCTGCGCATCTCCGCCTCGCTGGCCGAGTACTTCGCCTACGCCGCCCGCCGGGTGCACCCGGACGTACGGCTGGTGACCCGGGGCGGCAGCGTCGCCTACGACGCGCTGCTGCAGTCCCGGGAGGCGGGCGGGACCTGGGTGCTGGCGTTCTCCATGCCCCGGCACGCGCAGGAGACCCTGACCGCCCTGCGGGTCGCGCGCAGCGCCGGGCTCAAGGTCGCGCTGATCACCGACCTCGCGCTGGGGCCGATGGCCGACGAGGCCGACGCCGCCTTCGCCACCGGCACCGGCTCCCGGCTGGTCTTCGACTCGTACGCCGCCCCGGGCGTGATGGCCGCGGCCCTGCTCCAGGCCATGACCGACGCGGGCCCCGAGCGCACCCAGGCACGGCTAGAGGAATACGAGCAGATCGCCGAGCAGCACCAGTTCTTCCTCCGGGAATGACCGTTTCCTCCAGGCCCACCCCCTCCCGCATAAAAGACCAATGGGATCAGTACGGGCATTTCACGCATGAATGTTTTCATACGCCTTGCAAACCCGTCGGCATATATAAATACTGCTCACGGCCGCACCCGCCCCGCGAAGGGCTCCTGTACGGGCACCCGGAGACCGCCGTCCCCTACCCACGTCGGCGCTCGGGGCGCCCGGGGCATCGCTTGCGCGAGCGCCCCAGGCGGCCCCGGTCATCCCCTGGACCGGGGCCGCCAACGAACCGTCGGACCACCGTCACGACGCCGATACCGGAAGCGATGATCATGACTCTGACGACGACGCGCATCAGCTCGGACTGGCCGTGCCAGGTCAAGACGCCCGGCAGTTACGACTGGGAGCGCTCGGCCGCCAAGTGGCTGCGCGAACTGGTGCCCGCGCGCTACGCCAGCTACCCCGCCCTGCTGCGCCACCCGGTGCTGCTCGCCCGTCACGCGCAGATCCAGGTCCAGAACGAGGTCCGGGTCGCCCGCACCGCGCTGCAGACCGCTCGCGCCGACCTCCCCCGGCTCGGACTGGCGGAGTCCGTCATCGAGCACACCATCAAGATGTACGCGGCCGAGGTCATGCAGCTTCAGCACATCGCCCGCAGCGTCCGCGCCGTCACCCAGGCCCTGGCGGAGCACAGCGCCGGGCGCTGAACGCGGCGCCGCGCCCCACGTCCGCGCAGGCCGGCGCACCTGACGGGAGCGTTGTCGCAAGACCTCGATCCGGTCCGCGCCCATGTGCCATGCTCGAGACGTGACGAGCGATCCCGCCCTGCCCGTGGAGTCCGGCGGCGTCCCCGACATGGCGGCGCTGACCCGCGTCGTGGCCCGCCAGCGCGCCGAGCTGGACCGGCTGCAGGACCTCGCGGCCACCGCGGCCGTGCTGGAGCGGGCCAAGGGCGCCCTGATGGCACAGCGCGGCAGCACCCCCGACGCCGCCCAGGAAGAGCTGCACCGGCGGGCGCGGGCCGCGGGGCGGACGCTGCTGGAGGAGTGCTGGATCACCCTCGGCGCTCTCGCCGCACCACCGCACGCCGAGCGCGCCGCACCCTCCGCCGACGCCCAGGAGCGGCGGGACGCGCCGCGGCCGGCCGCCGACGAGATCGACGCCGCGGCCCTCGGCCGGCTCAGCCGGTCCCTCGTCCGGGTCGGCGGCTCACAGGAACTCGCCCGCCGGCTGCTGGACCACCTCGCCACCGACGTGGGCGCCGACGCCGTCATGATCTACGCGCGGCTGCCCGGCGGCGGCCTCGACCTCGTGGGGCACGCCGGGATCGACGAGACGCTGGCCGACCAGTGGGGCCGGGTGCCGCCGGTCAGCGGGATCGCCGCACGCGACGCCCTGGAGTCCGGACGGCCGTGCTGGCTGGAGGACCTCGACAAGGACACTCAGCGGTATCTGATGATCGGCGACCCTCCTCGGCGCTGGCCGACCCGGGCCTGGCTGCCGGTGGTCACCGGGGCGTCGGCCGACGTGGCGCTGGGCATCCTGCGCCGCCGTGAGGGCCCCTTCACCCCGCGCGTGCGCGAACATCTGCTGGCCGTCGCCCAGCTGTGCGCGGGCCCGCTGCGCTCCTTCGACACCCGGCGGCCCGCCGTCGTCGCGGGCGCCGCGGACGCCGTGCAGACGATGCTCGACCAGCTGCCGGTCTCCGCGGTGCTCCTCGCGCCCCTGCGTTCCGCGTCGGGGTCCGGGTCCGTCGAGGACTTCCGCATCGACGCCGCCACCCGGACGACCTCCGACGCCAGGGGCCGCAGCGGGCGCGAGCTGGTCGGCCTGCGCTTCCTGGAGTGCTGGCCGGAGATGGCCGGCCAGCCGCTGTGGGAAGGCTGTCTGCGGACGCTGGCGGGCGACGAGCCGTTCGAGGGCGAGCCGTTCGCCCTGCAGCAGATGGTCGCCGGGTTCAGCGAGCTGTCCACCTACTCGGCGAGGGCGGCGCGGCTGGGCGACGGACTGGTCGTCAGCTGGGTGCGGCACGACCCCTCCGACCGGCAGGAGCAGCGGCTGGCGGACGTGCAGCGGCTGGGCAACCTCGGCTGGGTCACCTGGAACCTGGTGACGGGCGAGGGGAACTGGTCCTCCCAGGTCTTCTCCATCCTCGAACGCGACCCCGCCCGGGGCGTCGTCCCGCTCCCGGGTCTGCCGCGGCTCGCCCTGCCGGAGGACGTGCCGGTGCTGGCCCGCTGCGTCGGGGAGCTGGTGCGCCACGGGCAGCCGTGCGACGTGCCGTTCCGGTACGTCACCCGGGACGGCGTGCGCCATCTGCGGGTGGTCGCGGAGGCCGTGCCCGACGCGGAGGGCACGCCCGTCGAGGTGCACGGCTTCCTGCAGGACCTCACCGCGCAGCGCAGCGCCGAACTCGCCCTCCTCGCCAGCGAGCGGGCGATGCTCACCCAGCACGGAGTGCTGCAGGCCGAACGCACGGCCGCCGCCCGTCTGCAGGACGCGCTGCTCCCCCTGCCGAAGCAGCCCGTCCGGCTGGCCGGACTGCAGGTGGACATCGCGTACCTGCCCGCACAGTCGGATCTCAGCGTCGGCGGCGACTGGTTCAGCGCCATCGAACTGCCCGACGGGGACGCCCTGTTCGTGGTCGGCGACGTGGCGGGGCACGGCCTGGGCGCCGTCGCCGCGATGGCGCTGCTGCGGTTCACCGCCAAGGGCATGATCATCACAGGGTCGTCGCTGACCGGGGCGCTCAGCAGGCTCAACGCGCTGCTGCTGCACTCCCGCGATCCGCACGGCTCGGCGACCATGGTGCTGGCCCGCTACGACCCGCGCGAGCACCGGCTCGTCTGGGCGCAGGCCGGCCACCCCCCGCCGCTGCTGCTGCGCGCGGGCGAGGCCCGCTTCCTCGAGCGCCCCTACGGGATGCTCCTCGGTGCGACGGACGCGCCGCGCTACGAGGAGACGGAGGTCCTCCTCGAACCCGGCGACCGGCTGCTGCTGTACACCGACGGGCTGGTCGAACGCCCCACGGAGAGCATCGACCAGGGCCTGCAGCGGCTCGCCCGGGCCGCCGCCCGCCGCGGCCCGGCCGGCCCGGCGCCGCTGGAGCAGCTGCTCGGCGCGGTGCTGGAACCGGACGGCCGCGACGACGTGTGCGTCCTCGACATCAGGCTGCCGCGGGACGGCGAGCGGTAGGCAGGACCGGCCGCTTCCCGCCCCGCCCGGCACATCCCCTCCGCAGCCCGGTCATCCAGCGGCGCCCGACCCGGTCCGCGACTCCAGATCGCGGCGGGTGTCGTCCCCGTACACGCCCGTCTCGTCGCCGCGGATGCCGTACCAGAGCTGGAAACGGGCCACGGCCTCGGTGAGCACGCTGCCGTAGCGGCCGTCGGTGGAGCCGCCGTCGTAGACGTTCGGGATCCTCCGCAGTCGCTGCTGGAGCTCGGTCACCGCGGGGCCGCTGTCGCCCTCCCGCAGGGTGCCCGCGCCGTCGGGGTCGGCGGACGCGCTCGCGGCGGCGGTCGGCGCGGGGGCGGACGCGGGCGGTTGCGCCGCCGCGGCGGCTCCACCCTCGCGGCCGGGCAGCAGCAGCGCGCCGGCGAAGCCGACGAGCGCGGCCGCGAGCACGGCGACGGCGGCGATCGCGACGCGGGGCGGTCCGTCGGCCCGTCGGGGCGCGGGCCGGCCGGCGCGGGCGGGGCCGCGTCCGGGGGCCGGCCGGGCGGCGCGCCTGGGGTCCGGCCCGCGGGCGCGCCCGGCTCGCGCGCCGACGGCCGGCGCCGGGGGCAGCTTCCGGGTCGCGGCCCCGCCGCCCGGCGCCCCCGTCGGCAGCGGAACGGCCTCGTAGTCGTCGGCGGCGTCCTCGGTCATCTCGCGGAACAGCTCCGCGAGGGCGTCGGTGTTGCGCGGCCGCAGGACCCGGATCGGCTCCAGGACCTGACGGTCGTGCGGCTGTCCGGGTTCCTCCGGTGTCGGCACCTGGTCTCCCTCCCGTGGGTCCCCCGGGAGGGATACGGGCGGGCGGGCCGCCCGGTTCACCGCAGCCCCGCCCGGCGAGGACCGCCGAGCGGGCCGCCGCGCGAGGAGGGCGGACTACTGCGCGAAGAAGTGGCGCAGGGAGCGGGTCGTCGCGGCGACGAAGGCATCGCGCGCGTCCTCGTCGAGGGCGTCCAGGGAGAGGTAGGGGTTGAGGTCCTCCAGCTCCATCAGCAGCAGCTCGCCCTCCCGGGTGCGGCAGGCGTCCACGCGCTGGATGCCGTGCGCGAGGCCGTTCCAGTCGACGAAGCGGTGGGCGAACTCCAGGTCCCGCACGGTGGGCCGGTACGGCTCGAGCTCCCAGCGGCGGTCGGGGTGCGGGGCGTACAGGGCGTACTGGAAGTCGTGGTCGACGTAGTAGAAGGAGACCTCGTGGACGAAGTCGACGCATGGCTGCAGGAGGAGCGAGCCGTCGGCGACGGCGGGCAGGGCGTCCGGCGCGACGACCCGCAGGCCTGCCGAATCGGCGCCGAGCCTGGGCTTGACGACGTACCGCTCGGCCTCGGGCAGCCGGTGCAGGTCCTCGGCGCGGTCGACGGTGGGGATCACCGGGAAGCCCTCGGCGCTGAGGTCGAGGAGATACTGCTTGCCCGCCATGTCGGCGCGGCCGGTGAGCGGGTTGTAGACGCGCACGCCGTCGCGCAGCGCGCGCTCGCGGAAAGCCTCGTACGGGGCCCGGTAGCCCAGGACCGGTCCGCTGTTGCGGACGACGACGCCGTCGAAGGCGGGCATCAGCGCCGACGCGTCCAGCGGATGGCACAGGGCGAGATCGAAGTCCGCGCGCAGGCGGGAGGAGAGGAAGACGTCCTCGTCGCCGTAGCGGCGCCCCCGGGCCGGGTAGGCGAGGTCGGTGACGTAGAGGAGACGGGGGCGGGCGGCGGGCATGTGCGAGGTCTCCCCTGGGGCGGCGAAGCGGTGCGCAAGAGATTACGTCAGCCAGAGCGCGGCCTACCTGGCGGTACGGCTGCGACGGGCGGGACTCGTGGGCGGCGGCGGACGAACGGGTCGTACGATGACAGGACCGTCGTTCTTGTCTCCTGAAGGGCTCGCCGATCCCGTGACCACCGCAACACTTCTCGACGGCAAGGCCGCCGCAGCCGACATCAAGACCGAACTCGCCCTGCGCGTACAGGCGTTGAAGGAACGCGGTGTCACCCCCGGGCTGGGCACGATCCTCGTCGGCGACGACGCGGGCAGCCGTTCCTACGTCGGCGGCAAGCACCGTGACTGCGCCCAGGTCGGCATCGCCTCGATCCGGGTGGAGCTGCCCGCCGACGCCTCCCAGGCCGACGTGGAGGCCGCAGTGCTCCGGCTGAACGCCGATCCGGCGTGCACCGGGTTCATCGTGCAGCTCCCGCTCCCCGCCCACATCGACACCCACGCGGTGCTGGAGCTGATCGACCCGGTCAAGGACGCCGACGGCCTGCACCCGACCAACCTCGGCCGCCTGGTGCTGGGCATCCCGGGCCCGCTGCCCTGCACCCCGCGCGGCATCATCGACCTGCTGCGCCGCAACCACGTGGCGATCACGGGGCAGCAGTTCTGCGTGATCGGCTGCGGCGTCACCGTGGGCCGGCCGCTGGGACTGATGCTGACCCGCGCCACCGAGCACGCCACCGTGACCCTGTGCCACGAGGCCACGCAGGACACGGCCGCGCACGCCCGCGAGGCCGACGTCGTGGTGGCGGCCGCCGGAGTGGCCCACATGGTCCGCCCCGACTGGATCAAGCCGGGCGCCACCGTGCTGTCCGTGGGTCTCACGCGCACGGTCGAGGGCATCCTCGGCGACGTCCACCCCGACGTGAGCGACGTCGCCGGCTCGTTCGCGCCGCCGATCGGCGGGGTCGGACCGATGACGCGGGCGATGCTGCTCACCAACGTGGTCGAGGCGGCGGAGCGGCTCTGACCCGACGCCGGCCCGGCACTCGGTTCCCCGTACGAGGGAACCGAGTGCCATCGGTGCGGTCGGGGTGTTACGTTCCCGTCCATGAGCGCGACTGACAAGGCGCAGGCCAAGCCGCCCATGCGGGACGCCCTGGTCGCGGCGGCCTTCCGGCTGTTCCTGGAGCGCGGTTACGAACAGACCACGGTCGACGACATCGTGGCGCTCGCGGGGGTCGGACGGCGTTCCTTCTTCCGTTACTTCCCCTCCAAGGAGGACGTGGTCTTCCCCGACCACGAGCGGTGCCTGGCCGACATGACGGCCTTCCTCGCGGCGAGCGGCGAGCGGCACGAGCCCGTGCGGCGCGTGTGCGACGCCGCCCGGCTCGTCCTGCTGATGTACGCGGAGAACCCCTCCTTCTCCGTGCAGCGCTACCGGCTCACCAAGCGGGTCCCCGGGCTGCGCGCGTACGAGCTGTCCGTGGTGTGGCGTTACGAGCGGGCCCTCGCCGACTACCTGCGCGGCCGCTTCGCCGGCCGGCCGCAGGGCGCCCTGCACGCCGACGTCATCGCGGCCGCGGTGGTGGCCGCGCACAACAACGCCCTGCGCTCCTGGCTGCGTTCGGACGGCCGCGGCGACGCGACCGCGACCGTGGACCACGCCCTCGGGTTCGTGCAGACGGCGTTCGGCGCTCCCCCGGCCCCCGGTCCCGGTCCCGCGTCGACCGTCCCCGCCGCCGGTCCCGCGTGGGCCGCCGTGACGTCACCCGCCGCCGAACGCCCGGAGGACGTCGTGGTGGTGGTCGCCCGGCGCGGAACGCCTCTGTGGCGTGTGGTGCGGGAGATCGAGACGGCGCTCGAGCCGAACCCGACGCCGGGAGATTAGGGTACGCAGTGCCTTTACCTGTGACACTGAGTGCCATACGCTGTGGCCGTGCACGGCGGCACGGTCGACCGGGCACGTGCGTGCACGGGTGAACCGCGCACGTGGTTTCCGGCCGAGTGCAGGGAGTTGACCCGCGTGTACCACCACTCAGGAACCGCCGTACAGCAGACAGTCCGCTCCGCCGCGGGCGTCCTCGACCGCCCGCGCGCCGACGGTGACACGATCCACTTCCAGCGCTGCACCTGGTGCGCCACCACCATGTACCACCGCCTGCTGTGTCCGGTGTGCCAGGGCAGCGACCTGCGCACCGAGCGCAGCGAGGGCGTCGGCACGGTCCGCCACGCCACGGTCGTGCACCGCAACACCCCGGCCGCGCGCAATGTGTCGCTGGTCGAGATGGCCGAGGGGTTCGTCGTGCGCGGCCGGGTCATGGGCCCGCTCATCGGCATCCACAGCGGAGCCCGCGTCCGGCTGGCCACGGCCGAGGACCCGGTGCGCGGGGAGCCCGTCTTCCAGATGCTCGACGAGCCGTTCCGCTCCTGGCACTGAACCGCACCGCTCCTGGCGCCGAGCGCCGCACGTCACCCCGGTCCCGCGTGACCGGATTCGTTCGCTCCCGGGGCGGTGTCCGCCCGCACAGGCAACCCACAGATCAGGTTTCGCTTCCTCCGTGACGCGAGGAGCTCCCGGGACGGACGGGGCTCCCGCGCTCCGGACCTGAGGAGTGGACCTTGATCCGTGCCCGGCGAATAGGCGTCACCGCCGTGGCCGCGCTCGCGGCCCTGGCGGGAACACCGGGACTGGCACTGGCCCGACAGCCTTCCGAGACGAGACCCCCCACCGCGTCCGCCGACCGCGAGCTGCCCCCGGGGTGGCAGGTCGCCGGCAAGGGCGCCGCACGCGAGCTGGTCTGGCGCTCGCCCCGGCCCGTGCCCATCGGCGACGCGCGTGGAGTTCCACGCCGGGGGCCGGCTGCTCGGCGTGCCGAAGCAGGCCGGGGACGGCCGCACCTTCCGGCTCCCGCTCGGCGCGTCCGGCGACACCCCGCTGAAGGACCTGCGGGCCCTCGCGAGCGGCCGCCGCCTGGACGCGCCCGCCGTCGACTCCCCCGTCGGCAGGCGCGGTTCGTCCGCGACGCGCCGGCCCCCGGCCGCCGCGCCCCTGCCTGCGAACTCCGTCGACCCGGGCAGGCCGGGCTCGTACCGCACGGTCACCGGCGAGTACCGCCTGGACCCGGTGCGGTTCCCGGGGTACGCCGAGCCGGTCGAGATGCGGGCCGTCGTGGTCGCGCCGGCCGGGGCCGCCGGCAAGCGGCCGCTCGCGCTGTTCCTGCACGGCCGCCACGGCACCTGTTACACGCCGGGCGTCGAGGACGACGTGAGCGGCGCATGGCCCTGCCCGGCCGGCACGAAGGAGATCCCCAGCTACCGGGGCTACCTGAAGGACCAGCGACTGCTGGCGTCCCAGGGCTATGTCACCGTCTCCGTCTCCGCCAACGGCGTCAACGGACAGGACTGGCAGGCCGAGGACGGCGGCGCACAGGCGCGCTCCTCACTGGTGCGTCAGCACCTCGCCCGGTGGGCGGACTGGGCCGCCCACCCGGGCGACGCCCCGGCCGGCGTGCCCGGCGCTGCGAAGGCCGACCTGTCCAGGGTCCTCCTCGTCGGTCACTCGCGCGGCGGCGAGGGCGTCAACAGGGCCGCCATGGACAGCCTCTACCCGCCGCCGGCCGCCCAGGAGGGCTACCGCGGCAAGGTCCGCTGGAAGATCCGCGGGACCGTCCTCGTCGGACCGACGATCTTCGGCCAGAATCCGGTGGCCGACGTCCCCTCCGCGACGATCCTGCCCGGCTGCGACGGGGACGTCGCCGACCTCGAAGGCGAGACGTACCTCGACGGGACGCGCGGCATCAGCACGGGCGCCGCCCTGCACAGCGCGGTCTACGTCGTCGGCGCCAACCACAACTTCTTCAACAGCGAATGGACGCCGGGAACCTCCGAGGCGCCGTCCTCGGACGACTTCGCGGACGATCCCGGGGACGGGCCGCGCGACCCGGTGTGCTCCACCGGCGCGCCGACCCGGCTGACCGCCGACCAGCAGCACCGGGCCGGCGCCTCCTACATCGCCGCCGCGGCCCGGCTCTTCGTCGCGGGCGACGACCGGGTGCGCCCGCTGCTCGACGGCTCCGGCAGGCGCGCTCCGTCCGCCGACCCCGCCCGCGTTCTCACGCACGCCGTGGGCGGCCGTCGCACGGGCGGCTTCGTGCCCGACGGCGGGGTCTCGGTGACCGGCGGCCGGATCTGCCGGGCCGACCCCGATCCGGCGCAGGCCTGTCTGGGCGAGGACGCCGTGGGGATGTCCCCGCACTTCGGGTGGTGGGATCTGCCGAAGGACTCCGGCAAGAGCGCGGTCGCGCTGAAGTGGTCGGCGCCGGGCTCCCCCACGAAGATCGCCTCCGCCGCCCCCGTCTCCCTGTCGGGCGCCCGGAGCCTGGCCCTGCGCGTGTTCGTGCCGCCCAACACGACAGGCACGGAACTCGACGTGAGCGTCGCCGACTCCGCAGGCCGGCGAGCGACGCTCGGCCGGGTCCGGGTCGACGGACTGCCCGGCTCCGACCGCACCTCCTCCTACTGGGCCCGCGAGCTGCGGCTCCCGCTGACCGCAGCCGCACACGCAAAGGTCGACCTCCGGCACGTCACGTCCCTTGAGCTGACGCCGCGTTCGGGGCCCGGCGCGGCCTGGTTCATGGACGCCTGGGGCTGGGCGCCCGGCACCCCGGCGGTGCGGGCTGCGGCGCTGCCGCGCGTCGACATCGGCCGGCTCACGGTCGAGGAGGGCGACTCCGGCGCCCGCACCTACCGGGTGCCGGTCCAGGTCTCCGGACACGGCGCCGGCACGGCCCGCTTCTACGTCGTCGACGCCGAGAGCGGCCTGGCGACGGAGAAGGTGCTCGCGGTCCGGCCCGGCGCCGACCCGGTCGACCTCTCCGTCGAGGTGAAAGGGGACACGCTCTTCGGCAACGACGAGGGGCAGGACCTTCTCGTGAAGGCCGTGCGGGGCGCGGTCGTCGGCTCCTACCGGGGCGGGGTCACCGCGCACAACGACGACCCGGCGCCGCGGGTTACCCTGGCGCCCGTCGTGCGGGCGACCGAGGGCGAGACGCTGACCTGGCAGGCGTCGCTCTCCCGGGCCGCCGAGGTGCCGCTGTCGTACCTGCTGCGGCTGACGCCGGTCACCGACGGGGCCGAGCTGTCCACCAAGGACGTCGACCCGCAGTGGCTCGCCGACGTCTCGGGCCAGGAGCCCGACCCCGAACTCCCCCTGTCCCAGGTGGACATGTACACGGGACCGGACTTCCCGGCCGGGGCCACGACCGCCGAGTTCGGCATTCCGACGGTGAAGGACGAACTGACCGAACCCGCGGAGTCGGTGCGCTTCACGCTGAGCGACGGCTGGAGCGGGCCGATGCCGGACGCCCCGAGTTCGACCGGAACGGTCGTGGACGCGCCGTAGCGTGCCCCGACGTCCGGAGGGGACCGGACCGTCCGCGGTCCGGCCCCCTCCGGCGCTCACAGCGTGATGCGGATGCCCACCGTGCCGTCCAGCCCTCTGCGCAGCCGGCTGCCCAGCAGGGTGAGCCGGCCGAGGACGCCGTACTTGCGGGCGAGCAGCGCGCGGTAGCGGGCGGTGGTCTGCGCGTCGCAGATCTCGGCGGTGGCCGGGATCTGGTCGCCGGTCGGGTTGCCCCGCACGTCGCAGGGGCCGACCAGGACGTCTCCGCGCGCCCTGATGCGCTTCACCTTCCAGGCGTCGGCGGCCGACCAGGCCCCGAGCGCGTCGCCGTCGCGCACCACCCACACGGGGGTGGCGACCGGCGTCCCGTTCTTGCGGTAGCTGGTGATCAGCAGGTACTTCCCCGCCGCCAGCCGGTCGAGCGACTCGTCGTTCATGGCCGCAGTCTAGGCGCCCGGAACCTCTCGCACTCCCTCAGCGGACGGCGCAGGCCATACGCCGCACTCCCTCGGCGAGGATCTGCGGCGAGGTGGCCAGATTGAGCCGTACATGCCCGGATCCGCCCGTGCCGAAGTCCGGTCCGGGGGTGAACGCCACCCGGCCCCGCTCCAGGAAGACCGCGGCGGGATCGTCCCCGAGGCCCAGGGCCCGGCAGTCGAGCCAGGCCAGATAGGTCGCCTCACCCGGCCGGTACGCGACGCCGGGCAGGTGCTCGGCGAGGAGGGCGGTGAGCAGGCGGCGGTTGTCGTCGAGACCGGCGAGCAGCGCGTCCAGCCAGGCCGTGCCCTCGCACAGGGCTGCGGTGTGCGCGAGGACGGCGACATGGCTCGCCCCGTGACCGACCTCCTCGGGCAGCCGGGCGAGGTCGGCCGCCGCGTCGGGGCCCGCGATCGCGAGGGCCGCCTTGAGTCCGGCCAGGTTCCAGCCCTTGGAGGCCGACATCAGCGACAGACCGCGCCCCGCGCCCGGGACGGCGAGATAGGGCACGAAGCCGCCGTCCGGAGCGGCGAGCGGTGCGTGGATCTCGTCGGCGACCACCCGTACGCCGTACCGGTCGGCGAGCGCGGCCACGGCGGCCAGTTCCCGGGCCGTGTGCACGGTGCCGGTCGGGTTGTGCGGGTTGCACAGCAGGTGGGCGGCCCGCCCGCCGTCCGCGACTGCCCCGCGGTAGGCCGCCTCCAGCACGTCGAGGTCGAGCCGGCCGTCCACACCGAGGGGCGCCTCGGCGATGCGCCGGTCCATGTGCTCGACGAACGCGAAGAACGGCGGATACACCGGCGGGTTGACCACCACGGCGTCGCCGGGGGCGGTCACCAGCTTCAGCATCTCGACGACGCCCAGCATCACGTCGGGCACCATCGCCGTCCGCTCGACCGCGAGGTCGTGCCAGCCCCAGCGCTTGCCGGCGAACCCGGCCAGCGCCTGCGCGTAGGCCGTTCCCGCCGAATAGCCGGTGTCGCCGAGAGCGAGGGCCCGCGTCACCGCGCGGACGACCGGCTCGGCGAGCGGCACGTCCATCTCGGCGACCCACATCGGCAGGACGTCGGCGGGGTGGGTGCGCCACTTCACGCTGGTGCGACGGCGCAGCGAATCGAGGGTGAGGGCGTTCAGCGGATTCGGTTCACCCGGCGTCTCGTGCGGGATGCTGGTCATGGGCACAAGATAGGGGGCCGTGGTGTGACCTGGGATCACGTGAACAGGACAGTCGCGGCGGACGCCGCGGGCATCAGGGAGATCGCCTGCGACGAGTCGGGCTCGGACGGCGAGAACCTCACCGGCGGCAACACGGACGTGTTCGCCCATGCCAGTGTGCTGCTGTCGGCCGAATCCGCCGCCGGGCACGTACTGGAGATCCGCGACCGGATCCGTTCGCCCGCGGAGGAGTACAAGGCGAACCATCTGCTCCGGGAGAAACACCGGGCCGTGCTGGAATGGCTGCTCTCGCCGTCGGGCCCGCTGCACGGACGGGCCCATGTGCACCTGGTGGAGAAGCCCTTCTACATCGTGGACCGGGCCGTCGACCTGCTGCTGGGCGATCCCGGTGCGGCCGTGTCCCTGTTCGGGGACGGGCGGCGGACCTTCACCGGGGAGGAATGGGCGGGCTTCCTGGAGGCGGCGAACCAGCTGCTGTGGGTGCGCCACGACGATGTGCCGGGCGCGCCCGTGCCGCGCTTCTTCCACGTGGTGGACGTCCTGCGCCGCCGGTATCCGGGGACGACGGCGGCGGACGTCCTCGGGCGGATCGCGGAGGAACGCCCGCGCGCCCTCTCCTACCGCGCCGCCATCCAGGACGGCCCGTTCGTGCTCGCCCCGGTGCTCAATCCGCTGCTCCCCTCGATCCTGCACACCGCGGCCCACTGGAGTGCCGGCGGACGTCCGGTCCGGCTCGCGCACGACCGCCAGAACATGCTCACCCCGGAGCGGATCACGTGGATCGAGGACGAGGCCCGGCGGCGCGGCATCCGGCTCGCGGGGCTCCGGCTGGTCGTCTCACGGTCCGACGCCCGGGTCCAGCTCGCCGACTTCCTTGCCGGCATCGCCCGCCGCATCGCCTCGGACGAGCTCAACGAGCGCGGCGACCCGGCACTCTCCACACTCCTGCGCCCCTACACCGGCCCGACAGCCGTATGGGGCGACGAACGAAGCTGGGTGCGGCTGGGGCCGGAGCGGGCGTCGGGGGAGCCGTCCGGCCGGGTCGACTCTCGCGTACAGGGGCTTTCGTAGGCGGGCGCTGAACGCTCCCGGGCTTTCGCTCGTATGGAGATGAGGGTGCTCAAGGACCGGAGGGCCCCGCGGTGTTGAGTCCGCGCGTTCAGGGTTTCGGGAGCCAGGCATGAGGCACGTACGACGACGGACCGTCCGGCGAGTGACACGGCTGGCGGCGGTCGGCGGACTTCTCCTGGGCGGAGCCATGGTCACGCAGGCCGCCATGGCGAGCGAGCCGCCCGGCGCGGCGGCGGTTCCGCGCAGCGCGGCGGAATCGGTCGTCACGAACCCGGGGGCGGCGCTCGTCGAGAAGTTCGGCGCCGCGCGCACCGCGGGCACCTGGCTCGACTCCGAGGGCCGACCGGTCGTCGGCGTCACCGACGAGCAGACGGCCGAGGCCGTGCGGGCGGCGGGGGCCGTCGCCAAGGTCGTGTCGCACAGCATGAACGAGCTCAAGTCGGCCACGACGGCGCTGCGTTCGGCTCCGCGAGTGGCCGGCACGGCGTGGGTGACGGACTACCGGTCCAACCAGATCGTCGTGCAGGGCGACAGCACCGTGTCGTCCTCGGACTGGTCGAAGCTGACGCAGACGGCGGGCGGCATCGGCAGCTTCGTGCGCATGGAGCGCACCACCGGCAAGTTCACCACCCGGATCAACGGGGCGCAGCCCATCCTGTCGACCGGCGGGCGTTGTTCGGCCGGCTTCAACGTGACGAACGGGACCAGCGACTTCATCCTCACCGCCGGGCACTGCGGTCCCACCGGGTCGACCTGGTTCGCCGACAACCAGGCCAAGCAGCAGGTGGGCCAGACGGTCAACTCCAACTTCCCCGGCAGCGACTTCTCGCTGGTGCAGTACGCGAGCGGCAAGGCCGGGCCGAGCGCCGACGTGGTCGCCATCGGCAACGGCAACGGGGTGCGGATCACGGGCACCGGCGACGCGGCCGTGGGCCAGCGGGTCTTCCGCAGCGGCAGCACCAGCGGGCTGCGCGACGGAGAGGTGACCGGCCTGGACGCGACGGTGAACTATCCGGAGGGCACGGTCGGCGGGCTCATCGAGACGAACGTGTGCGCCGAACCGGGCGACAGCGGCGGCCCGATGTTCTCCGAGGGGATCGCCCTCGGCATCACCTCGGGCGGCAGCGGCGACTGCAAGACCGGCGGCACGACGTTCTTCCAGCCCGTGGACAACGCGCTGGCCCAGCTGGGCGTCCAGCTGATCGTGTCGGCCCCGTCCGCCAACGCCCAGGGCGGCGGGTCCGCCTCGTCCAACGAGCCCGCGCCGACCGCGTCCAACACCCAGGCGGCGATCGCCCCGGGAGGGGCCTCGCCGGGCTCGACCGCCCCGGTGACCGGAGTCGGCCAGAGCGCGACCCTCGCCTCGCGGCTGACCGATCCGAAGAACATCGGCCCCGGTCTGCTGGTCCTGGCGGGCAGCATGGTCGCTCTGGTCGCGACCCGGTACATCCGCGCCGAACAGGACCGCAAGGCGTACCAGCGGTACTACTCGGCGACCTGGGGATGACCCGGCCGGGCGGCCGGCAGAGGGACCCGGTCCGGCCCGTACAGGAACGCCCCCGGCTCGGACGAGGTCCGTGGGCCGGGGGCGAGGGGATCGTGAAGTGCGGGCGAGGCCGTCGGGTGAGGGGCGCGGACGGACTCGGCGGGTGCGGGGGTGCCGGGCGCCGATGAAGGACGGCCCCGCGGCGGGGAGGCGGTCAGGCCGCTTCGACGGGCTGCGGTGCGGCGGCCCACTCCAGGACGAGCCGCTGGTATTCCTCACGCTGCTCGACGCTCAGTGTCCCGCCGGACCGGAGCCACAGGGCCCTGATCTCCTCGTTGACCTCTGCGGCCGATCGCTCGGAGAGGGTTCCAACAGTGGTGGACATGGTGTGAATCTTACGGCTTCCGAGGTGAAGGCCGCGTGAGTCATCACGAATGAACCGGACATAACGGACGTGTTACTGATCACGTCCGTCTGTCAACCTCCACGGCGCAGTTCAGCCCTGCGCTGAGCCCGGCGACGGGATCCGCGGCCGCGCCCCGACAGGCGACGCGGCTCACGACTCACGACTCATGGCTCACGTGCCCGGCTTGCGCCCGTACACGAAGACGTCGTCGCCGTTCTTCAGCAGCGACCAGTACTTCTTGGCGGTCGTGCTCGTCATGTTGACGCAGCCGTGCGAGCCCGGCGGGTTCCACATGCTGACGCCGACCGAGTGGAAGGCCTGGCCGCCGTCGAAGAACTGGCTGTAGGGCATGGGCACGTTGTAGATGGTCGACACGTGGTCGATGTGCCGCCAGTAGATCTTCTTCAGACCTGTGCGGGTCTCGTAGCCGTCGCGGCCGGTGCGGACGGGAACCGGCCCGTAGACCAGCCTGCTGCCGTCCTGGATCCAGCTGATCTGGAGGGTGAGGTTGACGCAGGCGATGCGGCCCTTGTTGGTCGGGCACGTGCCCGCCTTGTTGGGCTTGTTGCCCACGGCCTTCTGCTTGTTCATGAGATCCATCACGCCCCAGGTGACGGGCCCCGCGTAGCCGATGTTCGGCGTGATGCCGTGCTTGTTCTGGAACGCGCGGATGGCCGAGCAGTCGGCGCTCGACTGCCTGCCGTCGACGGGCCGGCCGAGGAACTTCTCCACCTGCTTCTGGTACGGCCCTGCCGACGTCGTGCAGCTCGCGGCCTGGGCCGGCGCCGCGCCCAACGCGAGCGTCAACGGCGCGACCAGCCCGGTGATGCCGAGCGCGACCGCTCCTCGTCTGCGTATGTCCCCCATGACCTGCCCTCTCCCTGACACTGTTCTCGCGGTTTCGTCAACGTAGACCGGTCGGTGGGGGCAGTGGTTGTGGTACGCACCGGTCTGTGACGAAACAGTGAACTTCCGGACCGTCAGGTGAAGTGAAATGATCTGACGGCCCCTTGAGCTGCACCGCGTCATCAGGAAGGTACTCGTGCGGATATGTCCGCGTTCCTCCAGCAACTTCCCGCCCTTCTGGGCGTCGTCGTCGGCGCTCTCGGCTCGTATCTCGCCCTGGTGCGCAGCGACCGGGCCAGGTTCGCGCGCGAGCGGTCGGCGCGGTGGGAGGAACGACGGCTGACGGTGTACGCCGAGTACGCGCGGGCGGTGAAGAAGTCGGTCAACCTGATGTACCGCGTCGCCTCGCACCAGGGCAACGACCCGCACCCCTATCCGCTGTCCCCGCAGGAGGCCGCGCCGCAGCTGGCGCAGGCCACCGACGGACGTGACCCGGCCGGGGAGGCGCTGGTCATGCTGGGCAGCCACGGTGTGGTGGAGCGGGCGCGGACATGGGTGACCGTGGTGATGGACATGGAGCGCTTCCTGCGGGAGGGGACGCACGACCCGCAGGCCTGGCAGGCGCTGCTGGAGCGGCAGCGCGCCGGCCGCGAGGGCTACTACGCGGCCGTGCGCGAGGACCTCGACCTGCCGCCGGGCCACCCGGCGCGCTGGCCGACGATGGCGCCGCCACTGGCGTCGCCGCCGCTGCCGCCGCCCCTGCCGCCGTCTCCGCCGTCGCCCTCGGCGTGAACGCCCAGCGGCGGCCGACGGCCGGGCTCACACGACAGCCGAGCTCCCCCGGTAGTCGGGCTCACCCGGCGGCCGGGTTGAGCCGGTCGTCCAGTGCGCCGTCGTCCGCGACGAACCACAGCTGGCCGCCGCGGTTCGCCTCCCGGACGAAGTCCCGCAGCGCGGAGCTCTCGGCGAGCTGCCGGGAGACGTCCCCGACGACGGCCAGCCGTATCCGGTAGTTCACGAACTTCTGCACGACCTCGCCGGCGACCCCGGACCGCAGCCGGAAGAAGTCCTCCCCGATCCGTTCCGCGGGCACGGCCACGAGCTGGGCGTCCTGGCCGAACGCGTCGCCGATCAGGTCGAGTGCGGCGCGCTCCCCGTCGAGCGGCGGGCCGTCGGGGGCGCACCGCAGGACGCGGGTGCCGTGCAGGGTCAGGAGAGTGGCGGTCATGCCCGTGAGACTACGGCCGCCCGGCGCGGCGGCGCCGCTCTTTTCCCGTCAGTGACCCCGGGCGATCCACTCCTCGAGGTGGGGCGCCTCGGCGCCGATGGTGGTCGCGTCGCCGTGCCCGGTCAGCACCTTCGTCTCGGGCGGGAGGGCGAGCAGCCGGTCCCTGATGGAGGCGATGATCGTCGGGAAGTGCGAGTAGGAGCGACCGGTGGCGCCGGGCCCGCCCTGGAAGAGGGTGTCGCCGGTGAACAGCACGCCCAGAGCGGGCTCGTGGAGGCAGACGGCGCCGGGGGCGTGCCCGGGGGTGTGCAGCACGGTGAGGTCGGCGCCGGCGGCCTCGATGACCTGGCCGTCGGTCAGGTGGGCGTCGGGCTCGCGGTCCGGGTGGGTGAGCTTCCACAGCGGCAGGTCGTCGGGGTGCAGCCAGATCGTGGCGCCGGTGGCGTCGGCGAGGGCGGGCGCGGCCGAGACGTGGTCGTTGTGGGCGTGGGTGCACACGATGCCGGTCAGCCGTCGCCCGCCGAGGGCGGCGAGGATCGCGTCGGCGTCGTGCGCGGCGTCGATGACGATCGCCTCGTGGTCGTCGCCGACGATCCACACGTTGTTGTCGACGTCCCAGGTGCCGCCGTCGAGGCTGAACTGGCCGGAGGTGACGAGGCGTTCGATGCGCGCGGCCATCACAGCACCACCACCGAACGCAGGACGTCTCCGTGGTGCATCCGCTCGAACGCCTTCTCCACCTCGTCCAGCCCGATGGTCTCGGTGACGAACGCCCCGAGGTCCAGGCGGCCCTGCAGATGCAGGTCGATCAGCATCGGGAAGTCACGCGAGGGCAGACAGTCGCCGTACCAGGACGACTTCAGCGTCCCGCCGCGGCCGAACACGTCCAGCAGCGGGAGTTCGAGCTTCATCTCGGGGGTGGGGACGCCGACGAGGACGACGGCGCCGGCCAGGTCGCGGGCGTAGAAGGCCTGACGGTACGTCTCCGGGCGGCCGACCGCCTCGATGACGACGTCGGCGCCGAAGCCGCCGGTCAGCTCCCGGATCGCCTCGACGGGGTCGGTCTCCTTGGAGTTCACGGTGTGCGTGGCGCCCATCTCGCGGGCCTTGGCCAGCTTGCGGTCGTCGATGTCCACGGCGATGATCTTCGCCGCGCCGGCCAGCCGCGACCCGGCGACGGCCGCGTCGCCGACCCCGCCGCAGCCGATGACGGCCACGCTGTCGCCGCGCCCGACGTTGCCGGTGTTGATCGCGGCGCCGATGCCCGCCATCACCCCGCATCCGAGCAGCCCGGCCACGGACGCCGACACCGAGGAGTCCACCTTGGTGCACTGGCCGGCCGCGACCAGCGTCTTCTCCGCGAAGGCGCCGATCCCGAGGGCCGGCGACAGCTCTGTGCCGTCCAGCAGGGTCATCCGCTGCTTGGCGTTGTGCGTGTCGAAGCAGTACCACGGCCTGCCGCGCAGGCAGGCCCGGCACTGGCCGCACACCGCCCGCCAGTTCAGGATCACGAAGTCGCCGGGCGCGACGTCCGTGACGCCGTCGCCGACCGCCTCGACCACGCCCGCCGCCTCGTGCCCGAGCAGGAACGGGAACTCGTCGTTGATGCCGCCCTGCTTGTAGTGCAGATCGGTGTGACACACCCCGCAGGCCTGGATCTGCACCACCGCCTCACCCGGGCCCGGATCCGGGATCACGATCGTCTCCACCCGCACCGGTTCGTCCCGGCCCGGTGCGATCACTGCGCGTACTTCCTGCGGCATGGCGCTGCCCTTTCCTCGGCGGTCGTCCGTCCCTGTGCCGACCCTACGCTCGACTGATCGGCGACGGGCGCCGAGGCCGGCGTCGGCGGGCCGCGTCGGCGTCCTGAAGACGCCCTTTCCCGGCGGTCCGCCCGGCCGGCCGTCGTAGCCGGTGGGTACCCACCGAGCCTCGAAGAGTCCCCTGACCACCGCCCAGGCGGCCGACGACGACCGGCCCACGTGGCGCCTGCTGCTCGACTACGTGCGCCGGCATCGCCGGGCCCTGCTCGCGGGGGCGGCGCTCTCGTCACCGGCGCCACCGGACTGCTGCTGCCGCTGGTGGCACGGGGACTGATCGACGATCTCGGCCACGACCGCGCGATATCGGGCGCGTTGCTCGCTCTGACGGCTCTGGTCGTCGCCAACTCCGTGGTGGGCGCGCTGGGTTCGTACGTTCTGCAGCGCACGGCGGAGTCGGTGGTGCTCGGGGCGCGGCGGGCGTTGTCCTCGTATCGGCTGCGGCTGCGCGTCACGGCCGTGGACCGCAGCGAGCCCGGCGACCTGATGGCCCGCATCACCTCGGACACGACCCTGCTGCGGGAGGTCACCGCCGATTCGCTGGTGGGCCTCGGCGCCGGCGGGCTCACGCTGGTCGCCACGGTCGTGATGACGGGCCTGGTGGACCCGGTGCTGCTGGGCGTCACGCTGACCGTGATCCTGGGCGCGGGCACGGTCCTCGGTGTGATCGTGCCCCGCATCCACCGGGCCAGCCGCCGGGCGCAGGACGCGGTGGGCGTGATGGGGGCGTCCCTGGAGCGGGTCCTCGGCGCGCTGCGCACCGCGAAGGCCGCCGGCAGGCCGTGCACGCCCGCAGGGGCCGCCCGGTCGTCCGGACGGCCCCTGCGGGGAGAAGAGGAGGAAGGGACTCAGACCTGGATCCCGGGCAGCAGCCCGGTGACGGGGGCGGCGAGGTCGGTGATCTGGTGCAGCTCGCTCAGCTGCTGGAGCTGCGCCGCCTTCTTGACTTCGCCCAGCTGCCGGGAGACGGGCGGGAGTTCGGAGCGGTGCTCGGCCGGGATCTGGGAGGTCGCGAGCGAGTCCAGCGCGGTCAGCGGGTTGATCCGGCCGTCCGTCGGGGCGTCGGCCGCGTTCGCCATGGGCGCCGCGAGGCCCGTGAGCCCGGCGGCGAGGGCGGCGAGGGCGGCGATGCGTCGAGTGGAGATCATGCTTTCAGCAACGCCGTGACCGCCCGGCGGACACGGGCGGGCGGCCGCCCTCACCCGACAGGGCGAGCCCGCCGCTGCGCTTGCCGAGCCGGGCTCGGCGGAGGAGCCTCGAAGGTGAGGGCCCGGCGGCGCCTCTCCCCTCGGCCGCTGCCCTCCGAGGAGGTCACCATGGGCACCGCTGCAGGCTCCGCCTTCGACACCGAGGCGCTGCGCCAGGGCATTGAAGGACAGACCGCGGCGACACTTCTGTCGCTCTACGCCGACGACGCGGAACTGCGGCTCGTCGACCACAACACCCAGCCGAGCAAGCCCCGGGTGCTGCACGGCCGGGACGAGATCGCCCAGTTGCTCGACGACGTCTACAGCCGGGACATGACCCACAAGCTGGAGGAGTGCATCGTCCAGGGCGACCGCGCCGCCTACAGCGAGTCCTGCCGGTACCCGGACGGCGTGCGCGTACTCGCCGAGTCGATGATCACCCTGCGCGACGGCAAGATCGTCGAGCAGACGATGATCCAGGCATGGGACGAGTAGGGAGGAAGACCGCCGGGGTCCAGGTCACCTCCCGGTTGACCTGGACCTTCTCGGTCCGGGCCGGCCTGGGGCGGTCACGGGCGTCCCGGCCGGCGCTGTCGGAGCCGGTCCTCGCGGTCGGCCGGCGTGCGACGGTCCTCCTGGTGCGCAGGGCGCTGAGATCGGCCCGCCGGCGTCCGCTCTCTCCGGCGCCCGCCACGGCCCGCCGGCGTCACGGCC
>NZ_JBEPBI010000113.1:0-24425 GCF_040299045.1 Streptomyces sp. NPDC001027 | reverse complement strand
CCGAGCTCTCATGACCCGGCCCCCACCGCGACCTACCCCTCTCGGTCAACACTCTTTCCCGCCCCGCCGCTCTTCCGATCTCTGGGGGGGGTCCGGGCCCGCGCCGCGGGGGCGGCGCCGCCGCCGTCCGGCGCGGACACCCCGAGGGACGCCTGGTCCGACCCCGCCCGCATCGCGGCACGCCGGGTGCCGCACCCGGGCGGGGCGTCCTGGACCCGCACGTACTGGCCGAGCTGAGCGCGCCCCGCCCGCCCGCCTGCCTGCCGCTTCACGAGCGGGCGGGCAGGCGGTCGGTCGGTCGGAACAGCGCGGCAGAGGCCCCACCGGCCCTCGGCCACGGACACCCGCACCCCGACCGCCCGGACACTCGCGCCCCTGGACACCCGAACCCCCGGACAGCGGGCGCACGGCTGCGGGTCCGCGATTTGAGTACGCCTACTCAGGCGCGGGCCCCCGCCGGGCCGCACCCTGGTGGAATGCTGTGGTCCGATCCCGAGAACGAGCCCCCCGAGGAACTGCGCGACATGCAGGAGACCCTGCGCAGACTCGGCCTCTTCCTCGCGCTGGCCATGGTGCTGGCGATGATCGTGCTCGGCGTCAGATGACGGCGCCGGCGATACGCTGACCGCATGACCGCTGCGCGCCGCCTCGTCCTCGCCTCCCAGTCCCCCGCCCGGCTGAACCTGCTGCGGCAGGCCGGTCTCACCCCCGAGGTGATCGTGAGCGGGGTCGACGAGGACGCCGTCACCGCCCCCACCCCCGCCGAACTGGCGCTCGCCCTCGCCGAGGCGAAGGCCTCCGTCGTCGCCGCGAAGCCCGCCGTCAAGGGCGCCCTGGTGATCGGCTGCGACTCGGTGCTCGACCTGGACGGCGAGGCGCTGGGCAAGCCTGCGGACGCCGAGGAGGCCACCGCGCGCTGGAAGGCGATGCGCGGCCGGGCCGGCACGCTGCAGACCGGGCACTGCGTCTACGACACCGCCAGCGGGCGCTACACGTCCGCGACCGCGTCCACCGTGGTCCGCTTCGGCGATCCGACGGACGCGGAGATCGCGGCGTACGTCGCCTCGGGCGAACCCCTCTACGTGGCCGGGGCGTTCACCCTGGACGGCCGGTCGGCGCCGTTCATCGAGGGCATCGACGGCGACCACGGCAACGTGATCGGCCTCAGTCTGCCCCTGCTGCGCCGGCTGCTGGCTCAGCTGGGCGTCGGCATCACGGAGCTGTGGGCGCCGCCGGAGGCGTGACGGGCGCCGGCGCGACCGGCGGGGCCGGGGAGCCGCCGCCGTCGCCCTTGGCGTCCTCGGGAGCCGGGGCGGCGGGCCGCTGCCGGGCGTCGTAGGTCATCAGCAGCAGCACGATCAGGGCGAGCACGACCACCATGAACACGAACTGCGGCACGCCCAGCAGTCCCCAGGCGAACGCGCCCAGCAGTCCGTGCACGACGGCGGCGCTGATCAGCAGCACCCGGCCGAAGCCGGCGGGCGCGCGGTCGCGCAGCGCCACCAGAAGGGCCACCACGCCGCACAGGACGAAGTAGAGACCGAAGACGATCCCGCCCACCTTGGAGGACGTCGACATGACGTCCGGGTCCAGACCGGCCAGGGACATGTCCTGCCGGTCCACCACGACGCCCATGAACCAGTTCAGCGCGGCGACGCCGAGCCCTTCGACGAAGAGCACGACCGCCACGATCCACGCCACCGGTCTGCGAACCACCGGTCCCCACCCACTTTCGACCCCGACCCGAGCAAGGGTGCTGTTACCTCAAGTACGTTCGAGACATCCTGAACGCTACTAACGGGTAAACCCTGGGACAAGGGTTCTGCGCGGGGCAAAGAATCATTGGGCCATTCGTAGGGACTCCACAAAGAAACGGAGTGGGCCGCAGCACGCTCTCACAGAGACCTTGACCACATCGGAGGGCTAGGGTTTCCCGGAGGAGTGCTGCGTACGGCGGTACTGCAAGGAATTTCGGTGTCGAGTGAGCCTCGCATCACGCTCCGTGTGGGCAAGCTCACCTGTGGGCACGGGTCGATGAGTCGTGTCGGCAGTCCCTAAACTCGGCTTGTTTCAAGGAGGGAGCCTCAATCGTGCGCAAGGTGCTCATCGCCAACCGTGGCGAAATCGCTGTCCGCGTGGCCCGGGCATGCCGGGATGCCGGTATCGCGAGCGTGGCCGTCTACGCCGACCCGGACCGGGACGCTCTGCATGTCCGCGCCGCGGATGAGGCGTTCGCCCTGGGCGGTGACACTCCCGGGACCAGCTACCTCGACATCGAGAAGGTGCTGAACGCGGCCCGGGAGTCGGGCGCGGACGCCGTCCATCCGGGTTACGGATTCCTCTCGGAGAACGCCGAGTTCGCCCAGGCGGTCCTGGACGCGGACCTGGTCTGGATCGGCCCGCCGCCGCAGGCCATCCGCGACCTCGGCGACAAGGTCGCCGCCCGGCACATCGCCCAGCGCGCCGGCGCGCCGCTCGTGGCCGGCACGCCCGACCCGGTCTCCGGCGCCGACGAGGTCGTCGCCTTCGCCGAGGAGCACGGCCTGCCGATCGCGATCAAGGCCGCGTTCGGCGGCGGCGGCCGCGGTCTCAAGGTCGCCCGCACCCTCGAAGAGGTCCCCGAGCTGTACGACTCGGCGGTCCGCGAGGCGGTCGCCGCCTTCGGCCGCGGCGAGTGCTTCGTGGAGCGCTACCTCGACAAGCCGCGCCACGTGGAGACGCAGTGTCTCGCCGACCGCCACGGCAACGTGGTCGTCGTCTCCACCCGTGACTGCTCCCTGCAGCGCCGCCACCAGAAGCTGGTCGAGGAGGCCCCGGCGCCGTTCCTCTCCAAGGCGCAGCGCGCCGAGTTGTACGCCTCCTCCAAGGCCATCCTGAAGGAGGCCGGCTACGTCGGCGCCGGCACCGTGGAGTTCCTGGTCGGGGCCGACGGCACGATCTCCTTCCTGGAGGTCAACACCCGGCTCCAGGTCGAGCACCCGGTGACCGAGGAGGTCGCCGGCATCGACCTCGTCCGTGAGATGTTCCGCATCGCCGACGGCGAGGAGCTCGGCTACGGCGACCCGGAACTGCGCGGCCACTCCTTCGAGTTCCGCATCAACGGCGAGGACCCTGGCCGGGGCTTCCTGCCGGCCCCCGGCACGGTCACCCTCTTCGCCCCGCCGTCGGGCCCGGGCGTCCGCCTGGACGCCGGCGTCGAGTCCGGCAGCGTGATCGGTCCGGCCTGGGACTCCCTCCTCGCCAAGCTGATCGTCACCGGCGCGACCCGCGAGCAGGCGCTGCAGCGGGCGGCCCGTGCCCTGGCCGAGTTCCAGGTCGAGGGCATGGCCACGGCGATCCCGTTCCACCGCGCGGTGGTCGTGGACCCGGCGTTCGCCCCCGAACTCACCGGCTCCGACGCCCCCTTCACGGTCCACACCCGCTGGATCGAGACCGAGTTCGTCAACGAGATCCCGGCGTTCTCCGCCTCGGCGGACACCGACGCCGAGGACGAGACGGACCGCGAGACGATCGTCGTCGAGGTCGGCGGCAAGCGGCTGGAGGTCTCCCTCCCGTCCTCGCTCGGCATGTCGCTGGCCCGCACGGGCCTCGCGGCGGGCGCCAAGCCGAAGCGCCGCGCGGCCAAGAAGTCCGGCCCCGTGGCCTCCGGCGACACCCTCGCCTCTCCGATGCAGGGCACGATCGTCAAGGTCGCGGTCGAGGAGGGCCAGGAGGTCAAGGAGGGCGACCTGGTCGTCGTCCTGGAGGCCATGAAGATGGAGCAGCCCCTGAACGCCCACCGCTCCGGCACCGTCAAGGGCCTGAGCGCGGAGGTCGGCGCGTCCATCACGTCGGGCGCGGCGATCTGCGAGATCAAGGACTGACCCACCCGCTCACCGTGTCGAGGCGCCCGCCACCCCGGGCGCCTCACCGCGTCAAGCCCCCACTCCAGTCGCAACCCCACGCACACTGAAAGAAGCGGCCCGCACCATCAGCCCGTCCGGCACGCTGGAAGAAGCAGCCCGCACCATCAGCCCGTCCGGCGTTTGAGGACGAGGCCCGTTCAGGGCCGAACGGGGGCCTGGGGGCGGAGCCCCCAGCAGCGGACCCGCGACGTCACCGACGACGCAGATCCGCAACCCTGCCCCGCTCCGCACCCGGAGCCTGCTCCCCCAGCGCGGACCCGGCACGAAGCCCCGACGCCGCACCGGGAACCTGGCCCCGCCGCGGGGCCGGCAGCGGCACGTCCCGGCGCTGCTGCTGATGGCGCGTCGGGGCCGCATCACCCCCCGGGCTTCCCGACGCCCCGGCCACGGCGATCTGCACCCCCTGGTCCGCCAGGGCCTGCAGTTCGGTGGCGGCACGGTCGTCGTGCGCGGGCGGCTCGTCCGTCACCAGACGGGTGACGAGGTCCGTGGGCACGGTCTGGAACATGGTGTCCGTGCCGAGCTTGGTGTGGTCGGCGAGGACGACGACCTCGGCGGCCGCCTGGACGAGCGCCCGGTCGACCGACGCCGACAGCATGTTGGACGTGGACAGTCCGCGCTCGGCGGTGAGGCCGCTACCGGAGAGGAAGGCGCGGGAGACCCTGAGCCCCTGGAGGGACTGTTCGGCTCCGCTGCCCACCAGGGCGTAGTTGGAGCCGCGCAGGGTTCCGCCCGTCATCACCACCTCGACCCGGTTGGCGTGGGCCAGGGCCTGGGCCACCAGAAGGGAGTTGGTGACCACGGTCAGGCCGGGCACCCGGGCGAGCCGGCGGGCCAGCTCCTGTGTCGTGGTGCCCGCCCCGACCACGATGGCCTCGCCCTCTTCCACGAAGTTGGCGGCGAGGTCCGCGATGGCGGTCTTTTCGGCGGTCGCGAGATGGGATTTCTGCGGAAAGCCGGACTCCCGCGTGAACCCGCCCGGCAATACCGCACCGCCGTGTCGGCGGTCGAGGAGTCCTTCTGCCTCCAGTGCGCGCACGTCCCGCCGCACGGTCACTTCGGAGGTCTGGACGACGCGGGCGAGTTCACGGAGCGACACGGCCCCGTTCGCTCGCACCATTTCGAGGATCAATTGACGACGTTCTGCAGCGAACACGAAACTGACAGTAACGCGGACGACCGTCTGCTTTCAGCTCTTTGCGCCGAATAGTAGAAGTTGTTCGCACAGAGGCACGGGGGGTGGTATAGGGCCCCTTCCGGCGCCTATGTCTCCCGCGCCTTCTCCCGCGCCGTCCGCCCACGCCGAGCCGCCCCGCCGGTCAACTTCCCGTGACCGGCGGGGAATCCGGCGGGCGGCCGGGAGCCGTCGAAAGGCTCTCTCAGCCCTCGCCCGACGTCTTGCGGGTGTGCAGCTGCCTCGCCACCTCCGCGATCGACCCCGAAAGGGACGGATACACGGTGAACGCGTTCGCGATCTGTTCGACCGTCAGGTTGTTGTCGACGGCGATCGAGATGGGGTGGATCAGCTCCGAGGCGCGCGGGGCGACCACCACTCCGCCGACGACGATCCCCGTGCCGGGGCGGCAGAAGATCTTGACGAAGCCGTCCCGGATGCCCTGCATCTTGGCGCGCGGGTTGCGCAGCAGCGGCAGCTTGACGACCCGGGCGTCGATCTTCCCGCCGTCCACGTCGGCCTGGCTGTACCCGACCGTGGCGATCTCGGGGTCGGTGAAGACGTTGGAGGAGACCGTCTTGAGGTTGAGCGGGGCCACCGCGTCGCCGAGGAAGTGGTACATGGCGATCCGGCCCTGCATGGCGGCGACGGAGGCGAGGGCGAAGATCCCGGTGACGTCGCCGGCCGCGTAGACGCCCGGGGCGGTGGTGCGGCTGACCTTGTCGGTCCAGATGTGCCCGGACTCGCGGACCCTGACGCCCGCCTCCTCCAGCCCCATCCCCTCGCTGTTGGGGATGGCGCCGACCGCCATGAGGCAGTGCGAGCCGGTGATGACCCGGCCGTCGGCCAGGGTGACCTCGACCCGGTCGCCGACCCGTTTGGCGGACTCGGCGCGCGAGCGGGCCATGACGTTCATGCCGCGACGCCGGAAGACGTCCTCGAGGACCGCGGCCGCGTCCGGGTCCTCGCCGGGCAGCACGCGGTCGCGGGAGGAGACCAGGGTGACCTTGGAGCCGAGGGCCTGGTACGCGCCGGCGAACTCCGCGCCGGTGACGCCAGAGCCGACCACGATGAGCTCCTCGGGCAGCTCGCCGAGGTCGTAGACCTGGGTCCAGTTCAGGATGCGCTCGCCGTCGGGCTGGGCGTCCGGCAGCTCGCGCGGGTGGGCGCCGGTGGCGAGCAGGACGGCGTCGGCGGTGAGGGTCTCCTCGCTTCCGTCGGCGGCGCTGACGACGACCTTGCGGGAGCCGTCGAGGGCCTGCATGCCCTCCAGCCGGCCCCGGCCGCGCAGCACGCGGGCGCCGGCCCGGGTGACGGAGGCGGTGATGTCGTGCGACTGGGCGAGCGCGAGGCGCTTCACCCGCCGGTTCACCTTGCCGAGGTCGACCCCGACGACCCGGGCCGCCTGCTCCAGCGGCGGGGTGTCGTCGGCGACGATGATGCCGAGCTCCTCGTACGAGGAGTCGAAGGTCGTCATGACCTCGGCCGTCGCGATAAGGGTCTTCGACGGCACGCAGTCGGTCAGCACCGACGCTCCGCCCAGACCGTCGCAGTCGACGACGGTCACCTCCGCGCCGAGCTGCGCGGCCACCAGGGCCGCTTCATAGCCGCCGGGTCCGCCACCGATGATCACGATCCGAGTCACGTACTCCATTGTCCCGTACGGCGCGCGCCCGCACCGCCCCGGGGCCCGCGGGCGCCGGGACTGTGACCAGAGTGACGCCTGCGCGCACTGCCGTACTCTCCTTGCATGTCGCTCTACGCCGCGTACGCCGGCAACCTCGACGCGCGGCTGATGACCCGCCGCACCCCGCACTCGCCGCTGCGCGCCACGGGCTGGCTGAACGGCTGGCGGCTGACGTTCGGCGGTGAGCAGCTCGGCTGGGACGGCGCGCTGGCGACGCTGGTGGAGGAGCCCGGCGCGCAGGTGTTCGTCGCGCTGTACGACATCGCCCCCATGGACGAGGAGTCGCTGGACCGCTGGGAGGGCGTGGGCCTGGGCATCTACCGGCGTGCCCGGGTCCGGGTGCAGACGCTGGAGGGCGAGGAGTCCGCCTGGGTGTACGTGCTGAACGGCTACGAGGGCGGGCTGCCGTCGGCACGGTACCTGGGCGAGGTCGCGGACGCGGCGGAATCCGCCGGGGCGCCGCACGATTACGTGATGGAGCTCCGCAAGAGGCCTTGCTGAGCGCGGCCCCCTTCTAGACTCGGAGCATCGGCGCGGCAACGGGAGATCGGTATGGGCCCCAGCACGTACGACGTCTACTACACGGTGCAGGCCGCCGAGGCCCGCGACCGGCTCGACGATCAGCAGCGCGCCGCGTTCGACAAGGGCATCGCCCTGCTGGCGCGCGATCCGTTCCTCTCGGTGTCGAGGCCCATAGGGTCCACCGGAGACGACCGCACGATCCGCCTGACCCAGAACATCCTCGTCGAGTACACGGTCAGCCGTGGACGTCTCCTGATCTTCATCGTCGAAGTCTTCAACGACAAGGACATCCTGATCACGGACGCCTGAGGGCGCATGAGGAAGCATGAGGGGCGCCTCGGCCGTTCCTCGTTGGAAACGACAAGACAACGATCGCATTCCCGTGGGCTCTGTCATCTACGCGCGTAGGCACAAACCGGCTACGCTCTCTCGCGTGAACGCATCTCTTCTCCCGGACGACATCCAGGGCGACCCGCACGCCGCCGCCGACGCCGCCGCCGCGCGCCTGCGCGAACTGACCGGCGCCGAGACCCACGACGTCGCCCTCGTGATGGGCTCGGGCTGGGCGCCCGCCGTGGACGCCCTGGGCGCCGCCGACGCCGAGTTCCAGGTCACCGACCTTCCCGGGTTCCCGCCGCCCGCGGTGGAGGGCCACGGCGGCAAGGTCCGCTCGTACCGGATCGGCGAGAAGCGGGCGCTGGTGTTCCTCGGCCGCACCCACTACTACGAGGGCCGCGGCGTGGCCGCCGTCGCCCACGGCGTGCGCACCGCGGTGGCGTCCGGCTGCAAGACGATCGTGCTGACCAACGGCTGCGGCGGTCTGCGCGAGGGCATGCGTCCCGGTCAGCCTGTGCTGATCAGCGACCATCTGAACCTGACGGCGACCTCGCCGATCGTCGGCGCGAACTTCGTCGACCTGACGGACCTCTACTCGCCGCGGCTGCGCGCCCTGTGCAAGGAGATCGACCCCACGCTGGAGGAGGGCGTCTACGCGCAGTTCCCCGGCCCGCACTACGAGACGCCGGCCGAGATCCGCATGGCGCGGACCATCGGCGCGGACCTGGTGGGCATGTCCACCGTGCTGGAGGCCATCGCGGCACGCGAGGCGGGCGCCGAGGTCCTCGGCATCTCCCTGGTGACCAACCTCGCCGCCGGCATGACGGGCGAGCCGTTGAACCACGAGGAGGTCCTCCAGGCGGGCCGGGACAGCGCGACGCGCATGGGGTCGCTGCTGGCCCGCGTGCTCGGCCGCCTCTGAGCGCGCCCCCGGGGGCCGCGGCCCCCTGACCCGGCCGGGACCGGTCCTCGCCCCGGCCCCGAGCGGGCCTCGTCCTCGCACTTCCCCGGAGGGGGACCCCAGACGGGCCGGCCGGATCGATCCGGCCCGAGCTGGCAGACAAACGGCGTCCACACGCAACCGGAGGGTGACCCCCGTGCACGACGATCTCCTCGCCCGCGCCCAGGCCTGGCTCGCGGAGGATCCCGACCCCGAGACCCGCGCCGAGCTGGCCGAGCTCCTCGACGCCGGGGACGTCACCGAGCTCGCCGACCGATTCGCCGGCACTCTCCAGTTCGGCACCGCCGGTCTGCGCGGCGAGCTGGGGGCCGGGCCCATGCGGATGAACCGGTCCGTGGTGATCCGCGCGGCGGCCGGTCTCGCCGCCCACCTCACGAAGCACGGCCACGCCGGCGGCACCGTCGTCATCGGTTACGACGCCCGCCACAGGTCCGCCGACTTCGCCCGCGACACCGCGGCCGTCATGACCGGCGCGGGCCTGCGGGCCGCCGTCCTGCCGCGGCCGCTGCCCACGCCCGTCCTCGCCTACGCCATACGGCGCCTGGGCGCGGTCGCCGGGGTCGAGGTCACCGCCAGCCACAACCCGCCCCGCGACAACGGCTACAAGGTGTACCTGGGCGACGGCTCGCAGATCGTGCCGCCCGCCGACGCGGAGATCGCGGCGGAGATCGACGCGATCGTCTCGCTCGACGACGTCCCCCGTCCCGAGGACGGCTGGCAGACGCTCGACGACTCCGTCCTCGACGCCTATCTGGCCCGCACCGACGCCGTCCTCGCCAAGGGCTCCGCGCGCTCTGCCCGTACCGTCTACACGGCGATGCACGGCGTGGGCAAGGACGTCCTGCTCGCCGCGTTCGCCCGCGCGGGCTTCCCGGAGCCGGTCCTCGTCGCCGAGCAGGCCGAGCCCGACCCGGACTTCCCGACCGTCGCCTTCCCCAACCCGGAAGAGCCCGGCGCGATGGACCTCGCGTTCGCCGCCGCCCGCGCGACGGCCCCGGACCTGATCATCGCCAACGACCCGGACGCCGACCGCTGCGCGGTGGCCGTCCCGCACGACGGCGACTGGCGCATGCTGCGCGGCGACGAGGTCGGCTCGCTGCTCGGCGCCCACCTCGTCCGGCGCGGCGCGCACGGCGCGTTCGCCGCGTCGATCGTCTCCTCCTCCCTCCTCGGCCGGATCGCCGCGAAGGCGGGTCTGCCCTACGAGGAGACCCTCACCGGCTTCAAGTGGATCGCCCGCGCGGACGGCCTGCGCTACGGCTACGAGGAGGCCCTCGGCTACTGCGTGGACCCCGAGGGCGTCCGGGACAAGGACGGCATCACCGCCGCCCTGCTCGTCACGGAACTGGCCTCGGAGCTCAAGGAGCAGGGCCGCACCCTGCTCGACCTGCTGGACGACCTCGCCGTGGAACACGGTCTGCACGCCACCGACCAGCTCTCGGTCCGGGTGCAGGACCTCTCCGTCATCGCCCGCGCGATGGACCGGCTGCGCGCACGGCCCCCGGCCTCCCTCGCGGGCCTGGCCGTGACCTCGGCCGAGGACCTCACCCGGGGCACCGACCGGCTGCCCCCCACCGACGGCCTGCGCTACACGCTCGACGGCGCGAGGATCGTCGTCCGGCCCAGCGGCACCGAGCCGAAGCTGAAGTGCTACCTGGAGGTCGTCGTCCCGGTCGCCGCCCACGCCGACCTGCCGGCCGCCCACATCAAGGCGACCGCACTCCTGGCGGACCTCAAGCGGGACCTGTCGGCGGCAGCGGGCATCTGACACGGCGCGCGCCTGACACGGCGGGCGCCTGGCGCAGCGGGCGCCCGCCGCCCGAACGCGCAGGCACGGCCCGACGGACCACGATGGCCGACCGACCGCGCTGGCCGGCGGGGCAGCAGCGCGGCGGGCCGGGCCGGGCCGGGCACGGCACGGCAGGGCACGGCAGGGCACGGCACGGCAGGTCCGGGGCAGGTCCGGGGCAGGTCCGGGGCAGGGGGAGCGGCACTTCGCCGTGCTCGTGCCGCAGCCCTGGTGCTGCCCCGCCTCGCCCCTCGTCAGGCTCACCGCAGGAGAAGCAGTCCCGCCGCGACCGCCATCGCCAGGGCCGCGCCGAGCGGCCACAGGGGCCGTCCACGCCCGCGGCCGCTCGCCGTGACGGTTGGCCGCAGGGCCGGGGCCCGCCACATCGCCGTGATCTCCGCGGCCGTCCGCTCGTACGGATGCAGCAGCCCGAGCCTGTCCTCCAGCCAGGACCAGCGCGGGGAGGCCACCCGCCACTCCCCGAACGCGGTCGGTCCGCTCTCGATCCGCAGGCGCGCGCCCTCGCACTTCACGCTACGGACGTCGTCCCAGCGGAGGCGCCGGGGCCCCCGCAGCCCGTTGAACCAGAGGCCCTCCCGGTCGGCGGTGACCCGCCAGGCGAGCCGGCGCGGCAGCACGAGCGCGGCCAGGACCGTGAGGCCGATGCCGTACGCGTCGCCCCACCAGCCGGACTTCGCGTAGCAGGCGAGGAACAACGTCACGAGCGTGACGGCGGTCCAGTCGGCCCACCCGGCGCGCCAGTGCCGCGTCCGCGTCCGCACCTCGTCGGCACGGTCGTGTGCGGCGACGGCCTCCGCGGCCGTCGTGCGTCGCCGGACGTCCCGGGCCGCGCGGACGGACGTCCGCTTCTCGGCTCGGCTCCTGCTGCGCAACGCGCCCCGGGTCATCGGCCGCACCGGGCCGAGGGACGCCTCCACCACGGGCGCCGTGCCGGCCGTGGACGCGGCGGCCAGGAACACCGCCTCGCCCCCGTCGTACGGGACGCCATGGAGTACGGCCTCGCGCAACGGTCCGGAGCGCCCGCCGTCGATCCGGTCGATCAACGCCCGCAACTCCACGTCCTCATCGTCGTCCCGCTGGCCGTCGCCCCCGCGACCGTCCTCGCCGCGGCCCTCGCCCCGGCAGCCGTCCTCGTCACCGCCGGCGTCGTCCGTGCCACGGGAGGGCTTGGGCCCGGACGTGGGGACGCTGAGCGAGGTGGACACCGTGAACAGGGGGCGCAGGGCGGCGAGATCGTCGGCGGCGTAGACCTCGGTGTCGGCGTCGATGCCGTCCCGCACGAGGACCCGCAGCACCGGGACGGGCGCCCGGCGCAGGCCGAGGGCCCTGCGGCGGCCCAACACCCCGGAGAGCAGCAGGGTGAGACCCAGTCCGGCGAGACACCAGCCGGCCGCCGGTACCGCCTGCCGGTAGGCGGACCCGTCCCGGAGTCCGGCGGCGGCGTACAGCGCCCCGCCCGCGACGACGGCGCCGAGGCCGCACCACAGCAGGAACGTCCCGCGTTCCGCCCGTCCGCCCCCGGGCGGGGGCGCCGGGGCCGTCACGCCTCCGGCGGCCTCCCGGGCCGCCGCCCGCTGCCGCCCGCGCACGGCCAGCCGCAGACAGGCGGTTCCCCAGACGCCCGCCAGGACGGCGGCCGTGCTCAGTCGCGCGCCGGGGGCGAGGGCCCCCGTCGTCAGCGCCACGCCGACGGCGACGGGACCGAGAACTGTGACCGCCTCGGGCCGCAGCACCCACCACACGAGGTGCAGGGCGACCAGGGCGGCGGCCCACGCGGGCAGCCCGCCCCACGCGCTCAGCAGACCGGCGCAGGCCACGGCCGCCAGCGGCAGCGCCGCGAAGGCAGACGCGGGGGCTCGCACCGGCACCCAGCGCGGCGGCAGCGCGCGCGTCCACTGCGCCGCACGCTCACCGGCCCAGGGCAGCGCGCCCTCGGGTATCACCGCCTCGGGCAGCCGCAGCACCCTGTCCACTTCCGTGCTCATGTCTCGCTCTCCCGGCTCACCGAACCACCGCCGACCCAGACGACCCCGGGGCAGTCAGCAGAGGACGGCCGACCCGAGCCGACTGGGGACGCCGGCCGGGGGCCACCGCGTCGAGATCGCAGACTCCGTCCCGTGGACGACCGCCCACGCAACCGACGCAACACACCCCGGCCCGAACCCCGGCGGCCCCGCCGTCCGCCGCACCCCGACCGAACCCAGAAGCACACACCCTGACGGACGGGGGATCCCGAACCGGATCCCGAACCGGATCCCGAACCGGATCCCGGACCGGGTCCCGAACCGGATCCCGCACCGGACAGCCCCCGCTCCGCAGCCTCACCGCCCCGGGACCGGCCCCCGCCGACCCAAGGGACAGCCCGGCCCCCGCCGACCCGAGGCGCACCCGCATCGACCCACCCCGCGGGCCCACCGCCACCGGCCCCGCGCCCGAGGCGCACCCCGACCCGAACCCGGAAACACACGCCCGCCCGGACCCGGAGCACAAGCCCGCCCAGACCCGAAAAGCACGCCCACCCGGACCCCGACGCACCCCCACCCGGCCCCAGGCGTGCGTTCGCGGCACCGAGGTGTGCGTCCCCGGCGGCGGCTCAGCCCGCGGCGAGCAGGATCGCGAGCACCACGGCCCCCGCCGCGACCGGGCCCAGGATCTCCCAGGCCCAGCGCACGGACACCTCGCCCTGGGCGCTCTCCTCCTGCTGGCGCGCCTCCCACACCTCGCGCAGCTCGTCCACGTCCCGGTCGCCGCGAGCCCGCAGCGGGCCGTCCGCAGCGGTCGCGCCGGCCCGGCCCAGGCGGCTGCTCTTCCCCCGGGCCGCCCGCTTGCGCTCCCGCAGCGAGACGGGGATGGACCACAGCTGGAACTTCTTCCCCGACACGGCGATCGCCTCGTTGGAGTAGCCGGAACGCAGCGTGGCGACCTCCCCCCAGGGCAGCACGATCAACCTGAAGGGGTTGCGCACCCGCAGCCGGTCCGGGCCCGCGTACACGGCGGGCCGCAGTGTGAACGCGATGATCAGCGGCACGACGATGATCAGCCCCGCGAGCGCCAGCCAGGGGGTGCGCCCCTCACCCGCGACGATCGCGTCGACGCCGAGCCAGGCGGCCAGCCCGAGCATCGCCGCACCGGTGGCGACGCCTGCGGACGACCGGTAGACCCGGTCCTTCGTCACGGGCTCCGGGGGCTCCGGGTGCTGTCGAAACCCGGAAACCGTCGGAGAACCCGACTCCCCCGTCGGATCCGAGCCACCCGTCGGATCCGAGCCACCCGTCGACTCCGCGTCCCCCGTCGACTCCGAGGACGCCTGGGCGCCCGAGGCGGCCCGGGAATCCGGGTCGGCCGGGGACGCCGGGTCGGCCGGGGAATCCGGGGACGCCGGGGAGCCCGAGGATCCGGATGCGCCCGGCCGGGGAGTGCCTGACGGCCCCGGGGTCCCCGCGGGCCGTTCGGGCTCCGGGGCGCCCGCGGGCTTCGCGGGCCGTGGCTCAGGCGACTGGTCTTCCGGGCTCGTCATGGCCCCGATTGTGCCCGAAGCCGCCGACGCGCTCATACGCGGCGCCCTCGCGTGCGATGAGCGCCCGAACCGCTTCCGGGGGTGTACACCTGCTACGCGCGTAGATATGCTCGTCTGGTGACCATGCCCACCAATGCACCCACCGCAGCCCCGGCGCTCACGGACGTGACCGCGTCCGACGCCGCGTTGCGCCGCTTCCTCCACGGGCTGCCCGGCGTCGACGCGGTCGGCCTGGAGGCGCGCGCCGCCACGCTCGGCACCCGTTCCATCAAGACGACCGCCAAGGCGTACGCCATCGACCTCGCCATCTCGATGGTCGACCTGACGACGCTGGAAGGCGCGGACACCCCGGGCAAGGTCCGGGCGCTCGGCGCGAAGGCGGTCCGTCCCGACCCGACCGACCGGACGGCCCCCGCCACCGCCGCGGTCTGCGTCTATCCCGACATGGTGGCCGTCGCCAAGGAGGCCGTCGCCGGCTCCGCCGTGAAGGTCGCCTCGGTCGCCACCGCCTTCCCGGCCGGCCGCGCCGCCCTCGACGTGAAGCTGGCCGACGTCCGGGACGCGGTCGCCGCCGGCGCCGACGAGGTCGACATGGTCATCGACCGCGGGGCGTTCCTGGCCGGCCGGTACATGAAGGTGTACGAGGAGATCGTCGCCGTCCGCGAGACCTGCGGCTCGGCCGCCCGCCTCAAGGTCATCTTCGAGACCGGCGAGCTGTCGACGTACGACAACATCCGGCGGGCGAGCTGGCTCGGCATGCTGGCCGGGGCGGACTTCATCAAGACGTCCACCGGCAAGGTCGCCGTCAACGCCACCCCCGCCAACACCCTGCTGATGCTGGAGGCCGTCCGCGACTTCCGTGCCCAGACCGGCGTCCAGGTCGGCGTGAAGCCCGCCGGCGGCATCCGCACCAGCAAGGACGCGATCAAGTTCCTGGTCCTGGTCAACGAGACCGCGGGCGAGGACTGGCTGGACAACCACTGGTTCCGCTTCGGCGCCTCCTCACTCCTGAACGACCTGCTGATGCAGCGCCAGAAGCTGGCCACCGGCCGCTACTCCGGCCCCGACTACGTGACGGTGGACTGAGCCCCATGACCATGGAAAAGCTGACTTCCGCATTCGAGTACGCACCGGCGCCCGAGTCCCGCTCGGTCGTCGACATCGCGCCGTCCTACGGCCTGTTCATCGACGGCGAGTTCACCGAGGCGGCCGACGGCAAGGTCTTCAAGACCGTCTCGCCGTCCTCCGAGGAGGTCCTCTCCGAGATCGCCCAGGCGGGCGAGGCGGACGTGGACCGCGCCGTGAAGGCCGCCCGCAGGGCCTTCTCGTCCTGGTCGGCGCTCCCCGGCGCCGAGCGGGCGAAGTACCTGTTCCGCATCGCCCGGATCATCCAGGAGCGCAGCCGTGAGCTGGCCGTCCTGGAGACGCTGGACAACGGCAAGCCGATCCGGGAGACGCGTGACGCCGACCTCCCGCTGGTCGCGGCGCACTTCTTCTACTACGCGGGCTGGGCGGACAAGCTCGACCACGCCGGGTTCGGTCCCTCGCCGAAGCCGCTGGGCGTGGCCGGCCAGGTCATCCCCTGGAACTTCCCCCTGCTGATGCTGGCGTGGAAGATCGCCCCGGCGCTCGCCACGGGCAACACGGTCGTGCTGAAGCCGGCCGAGACCACGCCGCTGTCCGCCCTGTTCTTCGCGGACGTCTGCCGTCAGGCGGGTCTGCCCAGGGGCGTCGTCAACATCCTGCCGGGGTACGGCGACACCGGCGCGGCGCTCGTCGCCCACCCCGACGTGAACAAGGTGGCCTTCACCGGCTCCACCGCCGTCGGGAAGGCGATCGCGAAGACGGTCGCGGGCACCCGCAAGAAGCTGACGCTGGAGCTGGGCGGCAAGGGCGCCAACATCGTCTTCGACGACGCGCCGATCGACCAGGCCGTCGAGGGCATCGTCAACGGCATCTTCTTCAACCAGGGTCAGGTCTGCTGCGCGGGCTCCCGTCTCCTCGTCCAGGAGTCGATCCAGGAGGAGCTGCTGGAGTCCCTCAAGCGGCGGCTGTCGACGCTGCGGCTCGGCGATCCGCTGGACAAGAACACGGACATCGGCGCGATCAACTCCGAGGAGCAGCTGACCCGCATCACCTCGCTCGTCGCGCAGGGCGAGGCGGAGGGCGCGGAGCGCTGGTCCCCGGCCTGTGAACTGCCGAGCGCGGGCTACTGGTTCGCGCCGACGCTCTTCACGAACGTCACCCAGGCCCACACCGTCGCCCGGGACGAGATCTTCGGCCCCGTCCTGTCGGTCCTCACCTTCCGCACCCCGGACGAGGCCGTCGCCAAGGCCAACAACACGCCGTACGGCCTGTCGGCGGGCGTCTGGACGGAGAAGGGCTCCCGCATCCTCGCGGTGGCGAACAAGCTCCGTGCCGGCGTCGTCTGGTCCAACACGTTCAACAAGTTCGACCCGACCTCGCCGTTCGGCGGGTACAAGGAGTCGGGCTTCGGCCGCGAGGGCGGCCGCCACGGCCTGGAGGCGTACCTCGATGTCTGACAAGTCCGAGAAGACCGGGCAGCCCCGGCTGGGCGTCTTCAAGACCTACAAGCTGTACGTCGGCGGGAAGTTCCCGCGTTCGGAGAGCGGCCGGGTGTACGAGGTGACCGACGCACAGGGCGAGTGGCTGGCCAACGCACCGCAGTCGTCCCGCAAGGACGCCCGTGACGCGGTGGTCGCCGCGCGCAAGGCGTTCGGCGGCTGGGCCGGGGCCACGGCGTACAACCGCGGCCAGATCCTGTACCGCGTCGCGGAGATGCTGGAGGGGCGTCGGGGGCAGTTCGTCCGCGAGGTCGCCGACGCCGAGGGCCTGTCGAAGTCCAGGGCGGCCGCGGCGGTGGACGCGACGATCGACCGCTGGGTCTGGTACGCGGGCTGGACCGACAAGATCGCCCAGGTGGTGGGCGGCGGGAACCCGGTCGCGGGCCCGTACTTCAACCTCTCCTCGCCGGAGCCCACGGGCGTCGTGACCGTCCTCGCGCCGCAGGACTCCTCCTTCCTGGGCCTGGTCTCGGTCGTCGCCCCGGTGATCGCCACCGGCAACACGGCCGTGGTGATCGCGAGCGAGCGCTCGCCGCTGCCGGCGCTGTCGCTCGGCGAGGTGCTGGCCACCTCCGACCTGCCCGGCGGCGTCGTCAACGTGCTCTCCGGCCGCACGGCGGAGATCGCGGCGCCCCTGGCGTCCCACCAGGACGTCAACGCGATCGACCTCGCGGGCGCCGACGAGGCGCTGGCGAAGGACCTGGAGATCGCCGCGGCCGACAACCTCAAGCGCGTCCTTCGTCCACAGCCTGTGGACGACTGGGCTGCGACGCCGGGCATCGACCGCATGACGGCCTTCCTGGAGACCAAGACCGTCTGGCACCCCACGGGCTCGCTGGGCGCGTCCGGCTCGTCGTACTGACGACCCCGGGGCGTCGCACCGGCGCCGCGGGCTCGGGGCGCCGCTCCGACGCCCCCATGAGCGGGGCCGCGGCTCCTCCCCGTCCGGGGGAGCCGCGGCCCTTCGTCGCGTCACGTCACGTCGACGGGTCCCGACCAAGAAAAGCGGGAGCCGCGCCGCCCACCGTCAGGGGTCGGCGCGGCTCCCGCCCGCATGCTGTGCGCGGCGTCAGCCGCCCAGCACCTTCGTCACCTCCCCCAGCACCGGGATCGACCCGATCGACTGCGCCTGCGCGACCGGGGCCGTCAGCATCTGGGACGTCAGGGGCTGGAAGTCGGCGAGCTGGGTTCCCACGCCGTTGTCCAGGGGGTCGACGCCGGTGCCCGCGAGGGGGTTGGGCTTGAGACCCGAGACGGCGCCGGTGACGTACGGCAGAGCGCCCAGCGCCCCCTGCACACCCGCCTGCGGGTCGATGGAGCCGATCGAGCCGGGCCGGGCGTTCACCGCGTCGAGGACCGGTGCACCGGTCGCCGCCGAGGCGGCCGAGGCGCCCGCGCCCAGCGCCACCCCGGCGGTCGCGAGGGCGGCGAGGGCGCGCCGGCCGGTGGAGGTGCGGGAGGAGTCGTGTCGGGCCATCGTCGATGCCGCCTTCTGATGCGCAAGGTGATCAGGTCGCCACGAAGGGTAGTTGAGATGTGACGCGCGCATCAAAGCCGACCCGCGGGGTCGTTGACGGACGGGGTGATGCCTCACACTGGTGTCCCGTGACCCCCCCTCCGCCCATACCGACGCGAGTCGTGCTGCTCTGCGGCCCCTCCGGCTCCGGCAAGTCCCTGCTCGCGGCCCGCTCCGGGCTCCCTGTGCTGCGGCTCGACGACTTCTACAAGGAGGGCGACGACCCGACGCTGCCGTCGGTCGCCGGCAGTTCCGACATCGACTGGGACCACCCCGACTCGTGGGACGCGGACGCCGCCGTCGCCGCGATCGTGGACCTGTGCGGCACCGGGCGCACGAATGTTCCCGTCTACGACCTCTCGCTCAGCGCGCGCACCGGCGAGGAGGCGGTCGAGATCGGACGGACCCCGCTGTTCATCGCCGAGGGCATCTTCGCCGCGGAGATCGTCGTCCGCTGTCGGGAGCTGGGCGTCCTGGCCGACGCGCTGTGCCTGAGCCGCGGTCCGGTGAAGACCTTCCGCCGCCGCTTCCTGCGCGATCTGAAGGAGGGCCGCAAGTCGGCGCCCTTCCTTCTGCGGCGCGGCTGGCGCCTGATGCGCGCCGAACGCTCCATCGTGGCCCGGCAGACCGGGCTGGGCGCGTACGCCTGCGACCGCGACGAAGCGATGGGCCGCCTGGCCGCCGCCGCGGCGGGCCGCCGCGCCGCCGGCACCACGCGGACGGCGGTCTAGCCTCCCCGTCCGGCGGGGCTGCACGACGCGAAAAGCGGGACTGGACGGACCCCCCGGCCCTCCAGCCCCGCTCCCCGTGCTTCCCCCGTGTGGTGCTCCCCCGTGTCCCCCCTGCTTGCGCGGCGCCGCTCCCCCGTACGTCCCCCGTCGGGTCCCCCCGGCGCCGCTCCCCCGTTCACCGGCTCCCCTGAGCGGAGCCGGGCCCTCCCCCGTTCACCCTCAGGCGACCAGCTCCCCGAAGGCGTCCTCCTCGTCACGGCCGAAGCTGAGGACCTCGTCCTCGCGCAGCCGGCGGAGCGACCGCCAGATGCTCGACTTCACCGTGCCGACACTGATGTCGAGGATCTCCGCGATCTCCGGGTCGGTGCGGCCCTCGTAGTAGCGCAGGACCAGCATCGTCCGCTGGAGTTCGGGCAGCCGGGCCAGCGCCTGCCACAGGACGGCGCGCAGTTCGGTGCCGCGCATCGCGTCCGTGTCGCCGGGCGTCTCCGGCAGTTCCTCGGTCGGGTACTCGTTCAGCTTGCGGCGGCGCCACGCGCTGATGTGCAGGTTCGTCATCGTCCGGCGGAGGTATCCGCCGACCGCGGCCTTGTCGCTGATCCGCTCCCAGGCCCGGTACGTCGAGAACAGCGCGCTCTGCAGCAGGTCCTCGGCCTCGAAGCGGTCGCCGGTGAGGTGGTAGGCGGTGGCGTACAGGGAGGCGCGGCGCTCCTGGACGTAGGCGGTGAACTCCGCCTCCGTCAGCGAGCGACGCTCCCCCGAGCCCTCCCCGTACGCGGCTCCCCCGTGAGCCGCCGCTTCCCCCGTGTCGACCACCGTCATGAACCCGGTGTGCTGACGCCCGGCGCCGCGAGCGCACCCCCGCCCGCTCACAGCGCCAGACTTCTCGGAACCCCGGTTCACGTCGTGCAGACGCGTGACGACCGCGACTGCGTTGGTGCTCATACCGTGCAGCGTGTTCATCTCGCGCCCCCCGTCGTGGACTTCCGGTGTTCTGTCTGGTGCGTCGGCCGGGTCTCGCGGTGTTCGTTCCCGCGTCGCCCCGCCTCGTGACCAAAAGACTGCCCGGGCCACTTCATCGCCGTGTCCGCCGTCTGTCACAGACCTGTCACAGGGGCCTGTCACGGGAACATCACAGACACTCCACAGGCTTGCGCGGTACGGCAGTTGGCCTGGTCGGCGTGGGTGCCCGGCGAGGGGTCACGGGGCTCTCGAACCGCCCTCGCGCCCAACGGCTTCCATGACAGGGACGGCGTGAGGGACGGCCCTTCGGCCGTGACGGGGAAAGCGGCGCCCGGCGCTGTCGCCGACCGGCCCGCGGCCACGCCCCCGACGGTCATGTCCACGACCGGCGGCGAGGAACAGCGGATCCCCTCCGGCCGCGGCCGCTCCCCTCCCGCCGCCGGGCCGCCAGGCCCGGACCTCCGCGAAGGACCACCCGACCCCCCGAAACCGCAGGTCAGCGGCACGTGACTCGAACGTCCATACGCTTCAGGTGTAGATGTTCGCGGGCTCTTTCCGGCCCTTCGCACACCGCCCGGCACCGCCCGAAGCCGCCAGAACCGGCGCTCCGCGACGGTCGCGCCCCGGTCGGCACCTACCCACGGGTCGAACGACAGCCCCCTCATGGGCCAGAATGAGCCCGTGCCTTCCCTGTTGCTGATCGAGGACGACGACGCCATCCGTACGGCCCTGGAGCTCTCACTGACGCGCCAGGGGCACCGTGTGGCGACCGCTGCGAGCGGTGAGGACGGTCTGAAGCTGCTGCGCGAGCAGCGGCCGGATCTGATCGTGCTGGACGTGATGCTGCCCGGCATCGACGGCTTCGAGGTGTGCCGTCGCATCCGGCGCACCGACCAGCTGCCGATCATTCTGCTCACCGCGCGCAGCGACGACATCGACGTGGTCGTCGGGCTGGAGTCCGGCGCCGACGACTACGTCGTCAAGCCCATCCAGGGCCGGGTGCTGGACGCCCGGATCCGGGCCGTGCTGCGGCGCGGCGAACGCGAGTCGAGCGACGCGGCGACCTTCGGCAGCCTCGTCATCGACCGTGCCGCGATGACGGTGACGAAGAACGGCGAGGATCTGCAGCTCACGCCGACCGAACTGCGGCTGCTGCTCGAGCTGAGCCGCCGGCCGGGGCAGGCGCTGTCCCGGCAGCAGTTGCTGCGGCTGGTGTGGGAGCACGACTACCTGGGCGACTCGCGGCTGGTGGACGCCTGTGTCCAGCGGCTGCGGGCCAAGGTCGAGGACGTGCCGTCCTCCCCGGTCCTGATCCGCACCGTGCGCGGCGTCGGCTACCGCCTGGACGCCCCTCAGTGACACAGCCGCAGGGGGGGCTCCGCGGCTGGTCCGCGGCGCGCAAGGGAAGACTGTCACGGCTGCGTCTCACCAGCCTGCGCCTGCGGCTGGTGGTGGTCTTCGGCGCGGTGGCGCTGACGGCCGCCGTGTCCGCGTCCGGCATCGCGTACTGGCTGAACCGCGAGGCCGTGCTGACCCGCACCCAGGGCTCGGTGCTGCGCGACTTCGAGCAGGAGATGCAGAACCGGGCGGGATCGCTGCCGGCGCATCCCTCGCAGGACGAGCTCCAGCACACCGCGGGGCAGATGGCCAACAGCAGCCAGCGGTTCAACGTGCTGCTGGTGGGCGCGGACGACAGCGGCAAGACCGTGTACGGCAATTCGAACGGGCTCAACGGGTTCTCGCTGGAGGACGTCCCCGAGTCGCTGCGCACGGCGGTGAACAAGCAGCAGGAGGTCACCGGCGGCAACAAGTCGCCGTACCACCTGTACTGGCAGCGGGTCGTGGACCACGGGACGCCGTACCTGGTGGCCGGGACGCGGGTGAACGGGGGCGGGCCCACCGGCTACATGCGCAAGTCGCTGGCGCCGGAGGCCAAGGACCTCAACTCGCTGGCCTGGTCGCTGGGGATCGCCACCGCCCTCGCGCTGATCGGGGCCGCGCTGCTCGCGCAGGCCGCCGCCACGACCGTCCTGAAGCCGGTGCACCGGCTGGGCGTCGCGGCGCGCCGGCTCGGCGAGGGACGGCTCGACACCCGGCTGCGGGTCTCCGGGACGGACGAGCTCGCCGATCTGTCACGGACGTTCAACCGGACCGCCGAGGCGCTGGAGAAGCGGGTCGACGACATGGCCGCCCGTGACGAGGCGTCGCGCCGGTTCGTCGCCGACATGTCGCACGAGCTGCGGACGCCGCTGACCGCCATCACCACCGTCGCGGAGGTGCTGGAGGAGGAGCTGGACGCCGAGTCGGGCAGCATCGACCCGATGATCGAGCCCGCGGTGCGGCTGGTGGTGAGCGAGACCCGGCGGCTGAACACCCTCGTGGAGAACCTGATGGAGGTCACCCGCTTCGACGCGGGGACCGCGCGGCTGGTCCTGGACGACGTCGACGTCGCCGACCAGATCACCGCCTGCATCGACGCGCGGGCCTGGCTGGACGCCGTCGACCTCGCCGCGGAGCGCGGCATCCACGCCCGGCTCGACCCGCGCCGGCTGGACGTCATCCTCGCCAACCTCATCGGCAACGCGCTCAAGCACGGCGGTTCGCCGGTGCGGGTGTCGGTGTCGGCGCAGGACGACTCGGTGGTCATCGCCGTGCGCGACCACGGGCCGGGCATCCCGGAGGAGGTGCTGCCGCACGTCTTCGACCGGTTCTACAAGGCGAGCGCCTCCCGGCCGCGTTCGGAGGGCAGCGGGCTGGGCCTTTCCATCGCGCTGGAGAACGCCCACATCCACGGCGGTGAGATCACCGCAGCCAACTCCTCGGAGGGCGGCGCGGTGTTCACGCTGCGGCTGCCGCGGGGGGTCGCCGAGCCGGCGGAGCAGGAGGGCGTGGTCGTGCCGGGCGGGACGACCGGGCAGGACGAGGGGGACGCATCGTGACCATGGGCCGTGCGACCGTACGGCGGCTGTGCGCCGCCGTGCTGCTGGCGGGCCTCGCCGGTCCGCTCGCGGGCTGCGGGATCCGGGCCACCGAGGTCCCCACCGACTTCGGTCCCGCGCCCTCGCGGGTGCGCTGCTCGCTCGCCGATCCCGCCGTGTCACCGCAGGCCGCCCGCGCGGGCGTGCCGGTGCAGGTGTTCCTGCTGTGCGGTTCGTCGCTGGTGGCCGTGGACCGCACCGTGCGGGTGTCGGACGGCGCGGCACGCTCCGCGCGGCGCGCGCTGGTCGCGCAGGGCCTGCTCGACCAGCTCGCCGAGTCGCCGTCGGCCGCCGAGAAGGAGGCCGGGTACACGACGGACGTGCGCGGCGCGATGACCGTGAGCGGCCCCGCGGGCAAGGACCCGGACGACGCGCTGCGGCTGAGCGTCCCGCCCGGGGACCTCACCTCGTACGCGCTCGCGCAGGTGGTGTGCACCTTCTCGGACTCCGCGGCGGCCGAGGGCGACGGCTCGGTGATACTGGGCGGTCCCGGGCCCGAGCCCGTGCGCCGCTACGCGTGCACCGACGAGGTCCGCTCGCGGCCCGGCAGCACCGAGCCCCCGTCCTCGGCCGTCACGAGCGGCGGCTGAGGGGTCCGCACCCGCTCTTCCCGACCTGCTCCTCCCGACCCGCGCCGCGCCGGCACGCAGGACGGCGCGCCGGGGGGAGCGCACGCCCTTCGGGAGCGGCGGCCGGGTGTGTCGGACGCCTCATGCGCGCGCGGGCGCCGACGTCGTCGCAGGTCACCCACTGTCGTGCCGCTGCGGGCCGGGGACCGGGCCGGGTGCCGCGCCGGTGGGCCGGAACCGATCGAGCCGGGGGGCGCGTCTTGGGGGGCGTGCAGCGTCAAGGCTCCATCGGCGGCAGCGCCGCGATCCGCATCCGCGCGACCGGGATTCTCCTCCTGGCCGCCCACCTCGTGTTCGTCGCCTGGGTCACGCTGCGCCCGCTGAACGTTCCCTGGGTGATGCCGGCCAATCTGCATCCGTTCGACGGGATCCGCGCCGATCTGAGGCTGGGCTGGCCCGAGGCGGCCTCGCGGATCGGCGCCGGGCTCGGGCTGTTCGCCCCGCTGGGCTTCCTGCTCCCGCTGGTGCACGGCAGGCTCCGGGTGTCGCCGCTCGCGTCCCTGGTGCGCACGGTGACGGCGGGAGCGCTGCTGTCCCTGGCCGTCGAGCTGCTGCAGACGGGGGTGCCCGGTCAGGTCGCGGACGTGGACTCGATGCTGCTGAACACGGTCGGCGTGGCCCTGGCGCACGTCGCGGTGGTGCCGGCCGTGCGCGGGTGGCTGCGCCGCCGGGAGGAGCCCGGGGGGCGTGCCGGGGTCCGGCAGGGGGAGCCGGCTCAGGGTCGCACCCCGAGGATTCCCAGGGTCGGTATCGCCCCGTAGAGCGACGCTTCGTCCCCTTCGTCACCGTAGCGTTGTCGTCAGAGGGAGCAGCCGCAAGGGCCGCTCCGACGGACGCTCACGAAGGAGCCGCAGATGTCCAGCCTCGCCCGCCCCACCCACGGCCGCATGATCGGCGGAGTGTGCGCCGCGCTGGCCCGCCGCTTCGGCACCTCCGCGACCACGATGCGTGTGATCTTCGTGCTGTCCTGCCTGCTGCCCGGGCCGCAGTTCCTGCTCTACATAGCCCTGTGGATCCTTCTGCCGTCGGAGGGCAAGGCGGCGCGCACCGCCTGGTGACCGCCCTCTCGCAACACGCCGTCGGGGCGTGCCCGTGCATACGGGCGATCTGA
>NZ_JBEPBI010000112.1:0-24592 GCF_040299045.1 Streptomyces sp. NPDC001027 | reverse complement strand
GTACAGGGCGGCCGCCTCCGGTCCCCGGGTGCGGCGCAGCCGGTCGTAGAGGAGCGTGTGCAGGGCGCTGACCTTGGCCGTCGTGTGCCCGGTGACCCCGGCTGCGATCCGGTCCGCCTCCAGTACGGCGACGGAGCGTCCCCGTCGGGCCAGCTCCCAGGCGGTGCTCAGTCCGGCGATGCCCGCGCCGACGACCGCGACGTCCACCGAGAGCGACCCTTCGGGCGGGGGCAGCGGGTCGCCGCCGGGCACGGTGTCCAGCCAGTACGACCCGTGGAGGTGCGCATGATCGTCCATGTCGGCCGGGTTCCCACGGCAGGGCGGATCACACCGGGACCGGCGCCTCACGACGAGCGCGGCGGCCGGTCCCGCGGCGTGCGCGCCGCCGACACGACCGCGGCACACCCTCGGTCGTGCGTCCCCGTGGTCGCACGCCCGGCGCCGATGGGCAGGCCGACCCGCCCGTCCGGCGTCGGTCGTACGCCCCTCGGTCGTACGCCCCTCGGTCGTGCGTCAGGACCAGGTCATCGGGCAGCCGTGCCGCAGCGCGTACCGGGCGGCGCGCAGGTACATGGCTGTGTAGAAGGCCGCCTCCTGGTCGTCGGCCCACGGACCCGGCCGTGCCGTGGCCGCCGCACTCGCCCCGCCGTCGAGGAACCAGTTCGTCATCTCCAGATCGCCGCCGGTCTCCGGTATCGCGTCCAGGGGCAGGTCGAGGACGTGGGCCAGCCGCTCGGCGAGGGCGAGGACCTGCGGCGCGCCGGCGATCAGCGTCTCGTCCGCGTAGGCGCCGCCGATCGGCAGCTCCACCTCCCGGTCGAGAGAGACCGGCACCAGGACGGTCCAGCCGAGGAGCGTCCCCTCCTCGGCCGGGGTGAGGTGCGCCCGGCACAGCGCGGCGAATCCGGCCATGGACGGGCTCGCCTTCTCCTCGAACCAGCCCCCCGACCGCGCGGCGGACTGCGTCGGCAGGTACGGCGGCAGCCCGCGCCGCCCCAGCTCGTCGTTCAGCGCCGAGGCCGTGTCGCCGTGCCCGCCCTCCTCGTGCCCGAACCACTCCTGCGCGTCCACGCTCACCAGATACACACCCATGCCCCGCAACATACCGCCGACCACTGACAACGCCCCCAGCAGCGAGGGTGAGGGGAGAACGCTGATGACAAATTCGGTGAACAAGCGCTTAGATAGTGGGCGGATCACGCTCCCTGTCCGCGCAGACCGCCGGAGGCCCCCGTTGTTCACGTCCGTCGACGAAGTCTCCGCCCGGCTCGCCGAGAGCGGGTACCTGGCCTCCCCCGCCGTCGCCACGTCCGTCTTCCTCGCCGACCGGCTCGGCAAGCCGCTGCTGGTCGAAGGGCCCGCCGGGGTCGGAAAGACCGAGCTGGCCAAGGCCGTGGCGCGGGTGGCGGGGGCCCGGCTGGTACGGCTGCAGTGCTACGAGGGCGTCGACGAGTCCCGCGCGCTGTACGAGTGGAACCACGCCAAGCAGCTGCTGCGCATCAGCGCGGGCCGGGACGAGACGTGGGACGAGACCCGCACCGACGTCTTCAGCGAGGAGTTCCTGCTCCCCCGCCCCCTGCTGACCGCCATCCGCGGCGACGAGCCGACCGTCCTGCTGATCGACGAGACCGACAAGGCCGACGTCGAGGTGGAGGGACTGCTCCTCGAGGTGCTCAGCGACTTCCAGGTCACCGTCCCGGAGCTGGGCACGATCACCGCGACCCGCCGTCCTTTCGTGGTCCTCACCTCCAACGCCAGCCGTGAGCTGTCGGAAGCGCTGCGCCGCCGCTGCCTCTTCCTGCACATCGGGTTCCCGGAGGAGGAGCTCGAGCGGCGGATCGTCCGGCTGAAGGCGCCCGGCATCGACGCGACGCTGGCCGAGTCCGTGGTCCGGGTGGTGGGCGCGCTGCGCGCGATGGACCTGCGCAAGGCCCCGTCCGTGGCGGAGACCGTCGACTGGGCGCGCACGCTCCTCGCGCTCGGCGCCGACGCCCTCGACGAGAAGGTCGTCCGGGACAGTCTGGGCGTGATCCTCAAGCACCAGGACGACGTCCTCAAGGCCGGCGCGAAACTCGACCTGGACGCCGTGTGAGCGCCAGGGTCGCCGACCGGCTGGCCGGTTTCGTCGCGGCGCTGCGCGCCCACGGCGTCCGCGTCGGCACGGGCGAGACCGTGGACGCTGCCGAGGCAGCCGCGGCGCTGGGATTCGCCGACCGGGCGCTGCTGTGCGAGGGACTGGCCGCGACGCTGCTGCACTCGGCGGACCAGCGGCGGGTGTTCGACACCGTCTTCGACCTGTACTTCCCGCGTGGCGTGGGCGCGCCCGTCGGCGAGCCCGGCGACCGGGACGACCTGCGCGAGCGGCTGGCAGCCGCGCTCGCCGAGGGCGACGACGCGATGCTGGGCCGGCTGGCGATCGAAGCGGTCGACGGGCTGGGCGGCTACGGGAGCTCGCCGGGCGCGGACGGCTGGTCGTCGCACCAGACGCTCGAACGGCTGCGCCCGCAGACGCTGTTGGCCCGTGTGCGGGACGACATGCGTACGCGGGGCGCCGGTGCCGGCTTCACCGGCCGGCTGCTGGAGGACGAGATCCGGCGGCGCATCGAGACGTTCCGCGGGCTCGTGGCCGGGGAGGCGCGCCGCCGGGTGGCGGAGCGCCGCGGGCGGGACGAGATCGCCCGCCGGGCGGTGGCACCGACCGCCGACCGGGTCGACTTCCTGTACGCGGGCCAGGAGCGGCTGGCCGAACTGCGGCGGACGGTGCAGCCGCTGGCGCGCAAGCTGGCCACGCGGATGGCCGCGCGCCGCCGCCGGGCCGCCCGGGGCTCCATCGATCTGCGGCGCACGCTGCGCGCCTCGCTCTCTACGGGCGGTGTGCCGATGCGGCCCGTGCTGCGCCGCCGGCGTCCGGTCCGCCCCGAACTGGTGCTGCTGTGCGACGTGTCGGGCTCGGTGTCCGGGTTCTCCGACTTCACGATGCTGCTGGTGCAGGCGCTGCACGACCAGTTCTCCAAGGTGCGGGTGTTCGCCTTCGTCAACCGGATCGACGAGGTGACCGGTCTGCTCGAACGCGGATCGGCCGACCCCGGGGGCCTCGGCGCGCGCATCCGGGCGGAGGCGCGGCTGACGGGCTATCACGGCAGCAGCGACTACGGCGTCGCCCTGGGCGAGTTCGCGGACCGGTACGGCGCCGCGGTCGGCCCCCGCACCACGGTCTTCGTGCTCGGCGACGCCCGGACCAACATGGCCGATCCGAACCTGGCCGCGCTGCGCCGGATCGCCGGGCAGGCCCGCCATCTGCACTGGCTGAACCCGGAGCCCCGGTCGCTGTGGGGCACGGGCGACTCGGCCGCACCCGAGTACGCCGAGGCGGTCGCGATGCACGAATGCCGCAACGTCCTCCAGCTCGGCGCGCTCATCGGCCGACTGCTGCCCGTCTAGACCGGACCGGGGCGGTGACCGTGCCGATCCCATCCCGTGTATGAACCGTGCCGGTCCGGGCGGGACCGTGCCAGTGCGGGCGGGCGTCGGGGTTCAGGCGTCCTTGGCCTTCGCGTACTCCGTGGCCATCGCCCCGGCGAAGTCGTACACGACGCACTGTTCGTCGCCCACGACCCAGGCGTCGTGGCCGGGTGGCACCACGAACACGTCTCCGGGGCCGAGTTCGCTCTCGCCGCCCTCGTCCATGGCGACGCGCATGCGTCCGGAGACCACATAGCCGTTGTGGTGGATCATGCAGGTGTCCGTGCCCATGATCCCCGCAAGCGACTCGGTCCAGCGCCAGCCGGGTTCGAACGTCGCCCTGGCGAAGTCGAGCCCGGTCATGTGGACGGCCTCGATGTGGCCGCGGGGGAAATCGCGGCGCTCGTCCGGCTTGTCGAGCGTCTTCACTTCCATCATGACGCTCCTCCCTTCCGGCCGCGCTTCACCACGGCCGGGGGCGGTCTCCCCGGCGGACCTGGACGCCGCCGGCGGCAGCCGCGCCCCTACACCTCCATCGTCCGCCTGTCCACCGGGGGCCGCCATACGGGGCGTGCCGCCCTCAGCCGGCGTCGCCGCACAGCTCGGCGAAGCGGCCGGCGTCGATGTTGCCGCCGGAGACGATCACGCCGACGCGCCGGGGGAGGTCGTCGACCCGCCCGGCGAGGAGCGCGGCGAGCGGCGTGGCGCCGCTGGGCTCCACGACGATCTTCAGCCGTTCGAAGGCGAACCGCATGGCGGCGCGGATCTCGTCGTCGGAGACGAGCGTGATCGCGTCGACGAGGCGCCGGTTCACCGAGAAGGTGAGCTCGCCCGGGGTGTGCAGGGCCTGCCCGTCGGCGATGGTGCGCGGCACCGGGATCTCGACCCGGCGGCCCGCCTCCAGCGAGCGCTTGGTGTCGTCGCCGGCCTCGGGCTCGACGCCGACCACCCGGATGCCGGGCCGCAGTCCCTTGACCGCGGTCGCGCTGCCGGCGATGAGCCCGCCGCCGCCGACCGGGGCCAGCAGGGCGTCCAACTCGCCGGTTTCCTCCATGAGTTCGAGGGCGGCGGTGCCCTGGCCCGCCATGACGTGCGGGTGCTCGTAGGGCGGGATCAGCGCAAGGCCTCGGTCGGCGGCCAGCGCCTCGGCGATGGCGACGCGGTCACCGGAGTAGCGGTCGTAGGTGACGATCTCGGCGCCGTAGCCCTCCGTCGCGGCCCGCTTGGAGCGGGGCGCGTCCTCCGGCATGACGATCACCGCGGCGGCGCCCAGTTCCCGGGCGGCCAGGGCGACGGCCTGGGCGTGGTTGCCGGAGGAGTACGCGGCGACGCCCCGGGACAGCTGCTCGGGGGTCAGCCGGGAGGCCGCGTTGTAGGCGCCGCGGAACTTGAAGGCGCCGACGCGCTGGAAGTTCTCGCACTTCAGCAGGACCTCGGCGCCGACGATCCGGTCGAGGGTCCGGGAGCGCAGCACGGGGGTGCGGTGCGCGACGCCCTTGAGCCGCACGGCCGCGTCGCGGACGTCGTCGAGGGTGATCGGCAGGGGCGCGGTCGTCACGAGGGTGCTCCTTCAGGGGTGTCGTCGGCGCCGTCCGCCCCGGTCGCCGGGGTGGCTCTGGCCTGCGAGAGATAGGTGTAGGCGGAGGCCCGCGAGATGCCGAGGCGCGCGGCGGTCTGCTCGATCGCGCGACGCACGGCGAACACGCCGTGTTCGTCCAGGCTGCGGAAGAGAGCCAGTCGCCGCGGCCGGTCGAGGCCGGCCCAGGTCTGGTCCTGGCGCAGCAGATGGGCGTCGAGGAGGGCGTCCACGACGGAGTCGATGTCGTCGCCGAACGTGGTCGACGGCGGGTCGGACGGCCCGGTCGCCGTCCCCGCGAGTGCGGCCAGCACCGCGCGGGCCCGGTCCACCTCGCTGACGTCCACGTTGACGCAGAGGGCGCCGAAGACCGCGTTCGTGGAGTCGCGCAGCACCATCGTGGACGACTTCACCAGCTTTCGGGCGCCGGTGCGGGTGACGTAGTTCAGTTCGTCCGTGGCGGCGTCCCCGCGGGCGAGGACGCGCATGCCGATCTCGCTCATGGCGCCGCCGACCGTCCGTCCGGTCACCGCTCCGGCGACGGCGACGACGGACTCCTCCGGGCGCCGGTAGTCGTGCAGCACCACCTCGCACACCGGGCCGAACGTCGCGGCGATGCCGTCGACGAGGGGAACGAGGGCGCGCAGGATCACGTCCCGTTCCCGTTCCCGTTCCCGTTCCTCTTCCCGCGGGGTCCGCGGCGCCTGGTGCTCCATACTTCGATTAGACCACGAGTCCAGTGATTGGACCAGCAGTCCAATCAGGCCAGGCGTCGAGAGTGGCCGGACAGCTCGCTTGGAACCGTCGCCCAAGGGGGGTGGTGACGCCAACTGGCCTATCCCTAGGACGGGTTGGCGGCCACCGTGCCAGTCCGTGGCACGGCGGGGATCCTCCGGGGGAAGCGATGCAGCCGGGCAAGCAGCTGTCCACGAAGATCGATGAAACGATCGGCAGCTGCCTGGTGATGTGCCAGCTCGTCAGCGAGGACTCCGAGGTCAGGGAATTCGTCGCCGACTTCATGGACAAGGCCGCCCAGGGCCACTGGGGCCGGATGCGCCAGGAGAAGGACGTGGCCGCGCTGTTCGAGGGCCTGGAGATCCTGCGTCCCGGACTGGTCGAGGTCTCGGCCTGGCGACCGGACAGAAGGTGGCGCCCCGCCAACTCACCCTGGAATGGACCGAGTTCGGCGGCATCGGCCGACTGGGCTGACGCCCCGGCCGATCGGTGGAGGCCGCCGCAGGTCAGGGATAGCGCTGCCGCGCGGTCGACTCCAGCAGCGCGACGGATTCACGCGGGTTCAGCGCCTCGTCGGCCAGCCGGTCCAGGGCGACCCGGTACTCCTCCGTCTCGTCCCGGTCCTCGAGGAAGGTGGCGCTCCTGATCTGCTCCAGATAGACGACGTCGGGCAGGTCGATGCCCGGGAAGCGCAGATAGGTGACCGGTATGGCGGGCGCCGAGGCGTGGGTGACGTCAAGCGGCACCACCTGGACGGTGACATGGGGCAGGGCGGCCAGCGCCACCAGGTGGGCGAGCTGCTCCCGCATCACCTCGCGACTGCCCAGCACCCGCAGCAGCACCGACTCGTCGAGGATCGCCCACACCTGCGGGGCGTCCGGCCGCCGCAGCAGTTCGGTGCGGCGGGTCCGCAGCTCGACGCGGCGCTCCACCTCCCGTGACGTCGCCGACGGCAGCCCGCGCTCCACGACGGCGCGCGCGTACGCGGGCGTCTGGAACAGACCCGGCACGTACTGGATCTCGAAGGTACGGATCGCCGTGGCGGCCTCCTGCAGCCCCACCAGCCGGTCGAACCACTCGGGCATCAGCCGCTTGTCGTAGCGCTGCCACCAGCCCGGCTCCCCCGCCTGCCGCAGCAGTCGCAGCAGCACGGCGGCCTCGTGATCATCGGTCCTGTACAGCGACAGGAGCGCGCGGACGTCCGCCTCGACGGGCGGTCTGCGCCCCTTCCCGGCCTCGATGCGCGACAGCTTCGCCGGGCTGAAGCCGAGGGAGCGCGCGGCTTGTTCCTGGGAGAGGCCGGTGTCCTCCCTGATGCCCGCCAGCTGTACGCCGACCAGCATTTTCAACAAGGTCGGGGCGGGCTCACCCCGGTTCAGATAGGGTTCGAGGCGGGAGACGCGAGGCGACTCGGCAGACATCCTGACTCCCCGTGGACCGGCAGACGACAGACCGAAAGTATCGCATCCGTAGCCCTCCAGCCGCATACGGCAGGGGAATTGACCCCATTCGAGCCCTTCGGACCCGCCACTGGCAGAGCCTTTTACGGCCAGTCACCCTCCGAAGCCCCGGCCTTCGTCCGGCCCGTCGGACCCGAGCGGCTCCGATCCGCCAGCGCCGGGAACTCCCACCAGGCCTTCACGAGGCCCTCACATCAGGTGGTCGAACTCCCCGCCCTTGGCTCCGGCCACGAACGCGGCCACCTCCGCCGGCGTGTAGACCAGGGCGGGCCCGTCGGGATCACGGGAGTTGCGCAGCGCGACGCCTCCTCCGTCGAGGGCCGCGACCTCGACGCAGTTGCCCTCGGCGTTGCTGTGGCTGCTCTTGATCCAGCGCGCGCCCAGCGAGCTCGCCCGCACTCCGTTCGGCACTGACGGCATCGCACTCTCCTCATACGTGTGCGCAATTTCCCGTGAAATTGCACGAGGACATCGTCAGCGTGGATAATAGCCCTGTCGTCAACCGCTCTTCCGGCGCCCCGTTCTGACGTCACCTCAGGGAGATGCACCGTGTCATCACCTGCGCAGTTGCGAAGTCATGATGAGTCCGTCCCCGTCCGCGACTCGCCCAGAACCGCCGTCCTGCACCTCACGGGCAGCGGCGAGGGATTCGCCCGGGCACGCGACTTCACCCATCGCACGCTGGACTGCTGGTCCCTCGGCCACTGCGGCGACGACGCCATCACCGTCGTCACCGAACTGGCCGCCAACGCGGTCCTGCACGCGCTCCCCCACACCGGGACGGACCGGTTCCCCGTTCGGCTCAGACTCACCCTGCGACGCTCGCACCTGGTGTGCGCCGTCACCGACCCGAGCGACACCCTGCCCGTCTGCCCGCAGTCCACGGACGACCTCCTCGAGCACGGCCGCGGACTGCACATCGTCGAAGCCCTTTCGGAGCACTGGGGATGGACCCGCCGCTTCCCCGTGGGCAAGACCGTCTGGGCCATGCTGCCGACCCGCCCCCGCACCCTTTCCTGATCCCCGACGCCGACCCCTGACTCCCGACATGACTGCCACGAAGAGAACCACCCCGCTCGCAGGCCTGGGACACGTGCCGTGGCCCGAGATCAAGGACTCCACCGGTTCCGCCGCGGCCATCCCCTCCCTGCTCACCACGCTGGCCCGCGGCGACGCCGACAGCGCCGGCCCGGCACTCGGCCAACTGCGCCGACGCATATGCCAGTTCGGATTCGTCGTCGATCAGGCGACGGCGGCCACGGTGCCCTTCCTCTGGGAACTCGTGCGGCTCCCCGAGGTGACGTGCCGCACGGAGATACTGCGCCTGCTCAAGAGCATCGCCGACGCCCGGCAGTGGGAGACCACCGCCGCCGCGTACCCCAAGCTGCACCACCACCCCGACGACTACGTGGGGTGGGAGCGCGAGGCCCGCGACGCCGTCCACGCCCAGCGCGACGTGCTGCGTCAACTGCTGCGGGAGCCCGCCCCCGACGACGAGATGGTGCGGGCCACCGCCGAACTCGCCGCAGCCCTCGACGGCTGAGGGCCCCGCAGCCCGCCGGGAGCGCCGCGGCGCACCACGGCCCCCCTTGCCCCGCTGCGCGTCCGCGCGCCCGACCGCTAGGTTGGGGCGCATGAGCAACCTTGACCGCTCGCCCGTGCCGAGCGTGTGCGGCGGCCGTGGCTTCGTCGTCGCCGAGCCCGTCCGCGAGCTGCTGAGCCCCCGCCATGTGCAGCTCGGCGGATCGACGGAGGTACGGCGACTGCTGCCGAACCTGGGCCGGCGCATGATCGGCGCCTGGGCCTTCGTCGACCACTACGGCCCCGACGACATCGCCGACGAACCCGGCATGCAGGTCCCGCCGCACCCGCACATGGGACTGCAGACCGTGAGCTGGCTGCACGAGGGCGAGGTGCTGCACCGCGACTCCACCGGCAGCCTCCAGACCGTCCGGCCCCGGGAACTCGGGCTGATGACCTCGGGGCGCGCCATCAGCCACTCCGAGGAGAGCCCGCGCTCGCACGCCCGCTATCTGCACGGCGCCCAGCTGTGGGTGGCGCTGCCGGACGCGCACCGGCACACCGACCCCCGTTTCGAGCACCACCCCGACCTGCCCGTCGTCACGGCTCCCGGCCTCCAGGCCACCGTGCTCCTCGGCGGCCTGGACGGCGCCGTCTCGCCCGGCACGGCGTACACCCCCCTCGTGGGCGCCGACCTCACGCTCGCCCAGGGCGCGGACGTACGGCTGCCGCTCGAGCCCGACTTCGAGTACGGCGTGCTGTCGATGTCCGGCGAGGTCCATGTGGACGGCGTCCCGCTGCTCCCCGGTTCCCTGCTCTACCTCGGCTGCGGCCGCACCGAACTGCCGCTGCGCGCGGAGTCCGACGCCGGACTGATGCTCCTCGGCGGCGAGCCGTTCGAGGAGGAACTGGTCATGTGGTGGAACTTCGTCGGCCGCAGCCACGCCGAGATCGAACAGGCCCGCGAGGACTGGATGACGGGGTCCCGCTTCGGAGAAGTCAAGGGCTACGACGGCGGCCCCCTGCCCGCCCCGGAGCTGCCGGCCACCCCGCTGAAACCTCGAGGGCGAGTGCGCTGACCTGGCAAGACACCGGATCGTGATACGGCCTCATGGCTCGGGTGACGATGAGAGTGGCCTAGAGGCTCCGATCGTCCGACGTCGAAGAGCCGGGCGCCGCGCGACCGACCACGCGGGTGGTTGTGGGGACCCGACAGATCGAGTGCCCGGCGAAGGCGGTGGACAGCGGTCGCTGCGCGCACTGTGGCGTCACGGCGATCGGCGCCTCGCAGGGTGGACTCCCGACTCGACCCTCTCGGGCAGGATCTGTCGGCTGCGGTGCCGGAGACGACCGACTGGAGCCTGACAGCATGACCGACCCGACGCGGGACCCCCGCTTCTTCCAGGACCCGTATCCCGCTTACGCGGCCCTGCGGGCCACATGTCCGGTGCAAGCCCTGCCCACCGGTTCCGGCGGCCGGCCCGGCTACCTGGTCACCGGATACGCCGAAGCGAAGGAGGCCCTTGTCGACGCCCGGCTCTCGAAGGACACGGCCGCCTTCTTCGCGGACCACGCAGGCCACGGTTCACGGCGTCGCCTGCACCCCGCGGTGGCCCACACCATGCTGGCCGCCGACCCGCCCCGGCACACCCGGCTGCGCAAGCTCGTGACCAACGCTTTCACGACAAGAGCCGTCACGCAGCTGCGCCCGTTCATCGCCCGGGTGACCGACGAGCTGCTGGACCGGTGGCCCGTGGGCGAGGAGTTCGACTTCGTGGCCGGCCTGGCCGTACCGCTGCCGGTCATCGTGATCTGCGAGCTGCTCGGAGTTCCCGAGCCGGAGCGGCCCGACGTCCGCCGCTGGTCCGCCGAACTGTTCGCGGCAGGGCAGCCGGACGTCATCGACGCCGCCTCACATGCGATGGCCGACTACATGACCGGCCTCATCGCCGCGAAGCGCCTGCACCCCGGCGGCTCTCTTCTCGACCGGCTCATCGCGGCTCGCGACGGAGACGATCACCTCAGCGAGGAGGAACTGGTCTCCCTGGCCGTGCTGCTGCTCGTGGCCGGACACGAGACCACGACCAACTTCCTCGGCAACGCCACGCTGGCGCTGCTCCAGCGCCCGACCGAGCGGGACCGACTTCGCGAGAGGCCGCAGGAGATTCCCGCCGCGCTGGACGAGCTGCTCCGGTTCGACTCCCCCGTCACCACGGCCACCTTCCGGTTCACCACCCAGTCCCTCACACTCGGCGGCGCCGACCTCCCGGCCGGCGCCCCGGTGACAGTCGCTCTCGGAGCAGCCAACCGGGACCCGCAACGGTTCCCCTCGCCGGACCTGCTCGACCTGGACCGGGACAACGCTGCGGCCCACCTCGCCTTCGGCCACGGCATCCACCGCTGCGTCGGCGCTCCCCTGGCCAAGGCCGAGGCGGAGATCGCCCTGCGAGCGGTACTGACCCGATTCCCCGGACTCCGACTCGCCGCACCGCCCGAACGACTCGAGTGGCGCCACACCCGCCTCGTGCGCGGACTCACAGCACTGCCCGTCCTCGCCTAGCCACCGTCACCTGCCCACCTGCTCACCTGGCCTGACGATGCGACGGATCGCCGGGCTGCAGATGATCGTCGACTTCGACCACGACCCGGCGGGCGAGGCCACCCGGGTCGCCAACCGGTTTCTCGGCCTGCCCACCTGGATCCATCCCTGTCATTGGAGACGGTGCGGCGATGGGAACTGTCAGGAAACGGCTCCTGGACCCTGGCCCAAGATCAACGCGTTCGCTAGCATCCGTTCGCTCTTGATTCATCTGCCGCCGTCGCACTCGTCGGCCGCAGGTGTGACACCGTCAATTCCGAGGATGGTCAGGATGAAGAAGCACTCCAAGCTCATAGGCGCCGCTGCCGCAGGCATGCTGGCCGTACTCTCGTCGGCCGCCCCCGCCTCTGCCTCCACCTACACCGTCACGTATCCCGGCCCCCACGCCGGCGACCTGTGCACCGATGAGCCGAACTACTGTGACGGGTCGGCGTCGTTCGTCCGTGACGGCGAGCATCTGATGGTCTGGGACAACAATGCCGACGGCCACTCGGTGATGGTCATGTACTACCGGTCCGACAGCGGCGACACGCTGATCAAGGACTGGAACCACTACGGACAGGGATCCCGACTCGACATCAACATGGACCTCGATGAGGACGGTTTCGTCGAGTACCGGGTCTGCCTCGGTGAATACGGCACCAGAAAGTACGACATGAACTCGTGTTCGGGCTGGCTGCACGAGAGCGCCGCCTGACCCGCTCGTCAGTTGTGGCAGTGTCTTCCTCTCTGCGAGGGCGCCGTCGCCGTCGGCGTGCACGCCGTGACCGTCGCGGTCGACCGTCAGCCGGTCTGCTCACGAGGGAATCCCCCCCACTGTGCCGCGCCGTTGGCGAACACGCCGGGCGGGGCGGGCAGGGCAAAGGTGAGCGTTCACTCTGGAGGTGCGGGTACGTTCCCACATCGAGCGAGATCAGGAAGGCCCCGATCTATCGTCGAGGTTTTCGCCCACCCCAGCCGTTCGGTCATGTTCGATGCACACTTTGAGACTGAGTATCAAATTGAGTCATTGCTGTACCCTGCTCGTATGCCCGAGACCACACCCGCCGCCGACAAGTCCGCACGCAAGCCGCCCGGCCTGCGCGAGCGCATGCGTGCGACGGTCAAGGCGGAGGTGGTCGACGTGGCGCATCGGCTCTTCACCGAGCAGGGGTTCGACAGGACGACGGTCGACCAGATCGCCGCCGAGGTGGGCCTGTCCCGTGCCAGCCTGTTCCGCTACTTCGGCACCAAGGAAGACATCGTCCTGGGGCGTCTGGAGGAGTCCGGCCGCAAGATCGCCGAGGAGCTGACCGCTCGCCCGGAGGACGAGCAGCCCTGGGAAGCGCTGCGCCGCGCCTTCGACGTGCTGATCCGGATGAACGAGGCGACGCCGGAGCAGGCGCTCAGTTATCTGCGCATGCTCCAGGAGACCCCGTCACTGCGCGCCCGGCACCACGAGAAGCAGATGAGCTGGCAGGAACTGCTGGCGCCGGAGGTCGCCCGGCGGCTGGAGGCCGACCCCGACCAGCCCGAGGACACCAGGGCGAACGCACTGGCCGCCGCGGCGCTCGCCTGCCTGGACGTGGCCTCCACGGCCTGGGTGACCTGCGAGGGCGCCGTCCCCCTGGCCGTGCTGCTCGACCGGGCGATGGAGGCACTCGCGCAGTAGCGCGTTCCCGACGGCGCCCTGGAGCGGACGCCGAGGGTGACACCGGCTTGCCGACGCGCACGGCATCGAGGAAGACGAGCGACGTGCCAGACGGCGTCGGTCGGCGCCGCAGGTCATACGGTCACGCGGCGTCGCCCTGGGCCTGGGCGGCGACGTCGGCCCACTCCTGCCAGGTCTTGACTCGCTCCGCGTAGACCTGCGGGACGAAGTGGAGCGGGAACTCACCGAAGAAGACGCGCAGCGGCGGGTTCTCGGCGTCCACGACCTTGAGCAGCGCCGGGCCGGCGGCGGCTGGGTCGCCGCTTCGGACGCCGGCCAGGTTGGCGACCACGGTCGCGTGCACGTCCTCGTAGGCGGGGAGCTGCTCGGAGAAGGCGGCGGAGGAGCCGCCCCAGTCGGTGGCGAAGCTGCCGGGCTCCACGAGGGTGACCTTGATCCCGAAACCGGCCACCTCCTGCGCCAGCGAGTCCGTGAGCCCTTCCAGGGCCCACTTGGACGCGTTGTAACCACCGACCAGCGGGAAGGTGATCACGCCGCCGACGCTGGAGATCTGCACGATGTGCCCGCTGCCCTGCGCCCGCAGGATCGGCAGGACCGCCTGGGTGACCCACAGGGCGCCGAAGAAGTTGGTCTCCATCTGCTCGCGGACAGCCCGCTCGGTCAGCTCCTCGACCGCGCCGAACAGACCGTAGCCGGCGTTGTTGACGACGACGTCGAGGCGGCCGAAGTGCGCGTGCGCCCGCTTCACGGCCTCGAACGCGGCGCTCCTGTCGGTGACGTCCAGGGTCAGCGGGAGGATCGCATCGCCGTGTGCGGCCACCAGGTCCGCGAGGGAGTCGGCGTTACGGGCGGTCGCCGCGACCTTGTCACCGCGCTCCAGGGCCGCCTGGGCGAACTGGCGGCCGAAGCCGCGCGAGGAACCGGTGATGAACCAGATCTTGCTCATGGGAAGCACTTCCGTTCGAGCTGAAGTCTTATATGAAGACTGTACGTCAGTCTGATACTCAGTATCAAGATGATTCGTAGGCTCGACGCAGAGGGCGCTGCCTCACAGCGGCGATGCACCTCTGGCAGCCGGGAGGGCGCAGAGGTGGCGCAGACGGCGCAGCCGGCACGGATGTCTTCAGGGCTGTCCGCGGTGGAGGACGAGGCCCGCGCCGTCTCTCGCGGCGCCCGGCAGGATGGGGCGCTCACTGCGCCGGGAAACACGCGCGCCGGGCCGCAGCGGGGGGGCGGCCCCGGCTACGACCCGGCTACGAGAGGGCTACGACACGGCCCCTAGCGTGCGGCGACGTTCGACGCCCACCACGGGACGCGGTCGCCGACGTCGTTGACGGCGAAGAAGTCCCTGACGGCGGCCTTCTCCGCGGCGTCGGGCTGAACGTTGAGGCAGTCCGATCCACCCCAGGCGCCCGACATCACCTTGGAGCAGGGGCTGCCCGGGCCCAGGTCGGGAAGCGACAGGATGTGGCCCAGCTCGTGCACGACGATACGAGACGGCTTGTACAACTGCGCGTCCCCGACTTCCAGGTAGACCCAACCCCGTCCCGCGCCCTTGATGTTGACGTGCGACTGCACACCCCTGGCCGTCTTGTACTCCATGACCCGCAGCGCCGCCGGGGTGTCCTGCTCAACGAACTTGATCGACGGGACGGCCGTGTTCCAGATCGCGATCGCCTCGCGGGCCGCGTCCGTGTACGAGCCGGCCAACAGCAGGTCGATCGGGATGATTTCAGGTGCCGGGTCAGCCGCGTCAGCCGGAGCGCCCGCGCCCAGCAGAACGCCGGACGCCAGGACCACCGTCGACAACACGTTCAGCGCTCGGGCCACGGAAAGCGCCTCCATCTCCTCGGTGAAGGGAAGGCTAGGGGGCCCGTGTGCGGCGCTCAACGCACCTTCAGGCCGGTTCGAGCGAGGGGATGGCCGGTAAAGGGCGACCTGCGGCACACCATGGACGGCCCGACGACCGGACGCGCTGGCGACCCGACACCCGGGACACACTTGCCACTTCACCCGTCGGCACATTGAGCACTACTACTCACTACGCCCTCGAGGTGACCGGCGGATCGAAACGATCAGTGCGCCTGCGTGATGCCGAGTCGCTCCGCGAGTTCGCGGGCGTCGATGCCGTACGTCTCCCGGATCCGCACGCCGTCCGGGCCGACGTCGAACACGCCGTGGTCGGTGTAGACGCGGCTGACGCAGCCGACGCCGGTGAGGGGATAGGTGCAGTGCGGCACGAGCTTGGGCTCGCCGGAGCGGGTGAAGAGCGTCATCATCACGTAGACGTCCTTGGCGCCGATGGCGAGGTCCATCGCGCCGCCGACGGCGGGAATGTCGTCGGGCTTGCCGGTGTGCCAGTTGGCGAGGTCCCCGTCGAAGGCGACCTGGTACGCGCCGAGGACGCAGACGTCGAGGTGGCCGCCGCGCATCATGGCGAAGGAGTCGGCGTGGTGGAAGTACGCCGCCCCCGGAAGCTCGGTCACCGGCACCTTGCCGGCGTTGGTCAGGTCGGGGTCGACCGCGTCTCCCTCGGCCTTCGGGCCCATGTTGAGCATGCCGTTCTCGGTGTGCAGCACCACCCCCGAGTCCGCCGGCAGATGGTCGGCGATCTTCGTCGGCTGCCCGATGCCGAGGTTGACGAAGGAGCCGGCCGGGATGTCCCGGGCGATGACGGCTGCCAGTTCGTCCATCGAGAGACGGTGGTCGGCGCGGGCCTGATCGCTGGACGCTGTGGTCATCGTGCCCCCTGGACGGTGTAGCGACGGGCCGCCACCTGGACGACCCGGTCGACGTAGATGGACGGCGTGACGACGGCCTCGGGGTCGAGCTTCCCGGGCGCGACGATCTCGTCGACCTGGACGATCGTCGTCGTCGCTGCCGTGGCCATGACCGGTCCGAAGTTGCGGGCGGTCCTGCGGTAGACGAGGTTGCCCAGGGTGTCCGCGACATGCGCGCCGATCAGCGCGTAGTCGCCCTTGATGGGGTACTCCAGCAGGTACTTGCGCCCGTCGATCTCCCGTTCCTCCTTGCCCTCGGCCAGCGGCGTGCCTACCGCGGTCGGGCAGTAGAACGCGCCGATGCCCGCGCCGGCCGCGCGCATCCGCTCGGCGAGGTTGCCCTGCGGCACCACCTCCAGCTCGACCTTCCCCTCGCGGTAGAGGGCGTCGAAGACCCAGGAGTCGGCCTGGCGCGGGAACGAGCAGAGCACCTTGCGCACCCGGCCGGCGGCCAGCAGCGCGGCCAGCCCGACGTCCCCGTTGCCGGCGTTGTTGGACACGATCGTGAGGTCCTTCGCCCCCTGCCGGATGAGCGCGTCGATCAGGTCGAACGGCATCCCGGCCAGGCCGAAGCCGCCGACCAGGACCGTGGACCCGTCCTCGATGCCTGCGACAGCGGCGTCGGCGCTGTCGACGATGTCGGCCCGGCTCATCGGGCGTCCCCCGTGACGGCGCAGTTCTCGAGGACCACGGCCAGGCCCTGACCGACCCCGATGCAGATCGCCGCGACGCCGTAGCGCTGCCGGGTCTCGCGCAGCACCTTGGCCAGCGTGGCCAGGATGCGGCCGCCCGAGGCCCCCAGCGGGTGCCCGACGGCGATGGCGCCGCCCTTCTGGTTGACGATGGCGGGGTCGATCTTCCAGGCGTCGAGGCAGGCGAGCGACTGCACCGCGAAGGCCTCGTTGAGCTCGACCGCGCCCACCTGGTCCCAGCCGATCCCGGCCCGGGCCAGCGCACGGTTCGCGGCTTCGACCGGGGCGTAGCCGAAGGCCTGCGGCTCCAGCGCGCTCACGCCGCGGCCCGCGATGCGGGCGACCGGGTCGGCCCCGATCGTGGCCGCGGCCTTCTCGCTGCCCAGCAGAACCGCCGACGCCCCGTCGCTGAGGGGGCTGGCGTTGCCCGCCGTGATCGTGCCGCCTTGCTCCTGCGCCCGGAAGACCGGTGCCAGCCCGGCCAGCACCTCCGGCGTGGATCCGGCCCGGATGCTCTCGTCGCGGGTCAGGGCGGCGCCCTCGACCGGCACTACCAGGTCGTCGTAGAAACCCGACTCCCATGCCTGGTGGGCGAGTCGGTGGGAGCGGGCGGCGAACTCGTCCTGCCGCTCGCGGGAGATGCCGAAGCGCTCCCGCAGCTGCTCGTTGGCCTCGCCGAGGCTGACCGTCCACTCCTTGGGCATCCGCGGGTTGACCAGCCGCCAGCCGAGCGTGGTCGAGACCGCGGTGACGTCGCCGGCCGGGAACGGCTTCGCCGACTTGGGCAGCACCCACGGCGCCCGGGTCATCGACTCGACGCCGCCGGTCAGCACCACCTCCGCGTCGCCCGACTCGATGGCCCGGCCGGCGATCATCGCCGCGTCGAGGCTCGAGCCGCACAGCCGGTTGACCGTGGTCCCCGGCACGCTCACCGGGAGGCCGGCGAGCAGCGCCGCCATGCGGCCGACGTTGCGGTTGTCCTCGCCGGCTCCGTTCGCGTTGCCCCAGACGACGTCGTCGATCGCGGCGCGGTCGAGGCCGGGCACCCGGGCGAGCGTCGAGGTGATCGCGGCGGCGGCGAGATCGTCGGGCCGGACCCCGGCCAGCCCGCCGTTGAAGCGGCCGAACGGCGTCCGTGTCGCGGCGTACAGGAAAGCACTCATGGCAGTGACGCTAATCCCGGCCCGCGATATTCTGAAGTACGCATATCCGAGCTGATTGATACGGATGACCTATGGATCTGCGGCACCTGCGGTACTTCGTGGCGGTGGCCGAGGAGCGCCACTTCGGCCGCGCCGCCGAGCGGCTCCACATGGCCCAGCCTCCGCTGTCCACCCAGATCCGGCAGCTGGAGGCCGAGCTCGGCGTCCAGCTGCTCCACCGCACGACCCGCCGCGTCGACCTCACCGAGGCCGGCCGGGCCTACCTCGGGCGGGCGCGCGCGATTCTCGCCGGAGTCGACGAGGCCGCCCAGCACGCACGGCTGGTCGCCGCGGGCTCGGTGGGACACCTCGCGATCGGCTGTGTGGGCTCGGCGACGTACAGCCTCCTGCCCGCGCTCTCCCGCCGGCTCACCGAGGAGCTTCCCGGGGTCGACTTCTCCTTCCGCGGGGAGATGCTCGCGCCCGACCAGGTCGACGCGCTGCGCACCGGCGCGATCGACGTCGCCCTGCTGCGCCCCGTGGCGGCCGGGGTCTCCCTCACCGTGCACGCCCTGCGCCGGGACCGGCTCGTCGTCGCCGTGCCGGTCGACCACCCCCTCGCCCACCGGAAGCGGCTGCGCGTCGCGGACCTGGCCGGCGCCGACCTGATCGTGCACTCCGCAGGCCGTCGGTCCGTGATGTACGACGTCGTCCTCGGCCTTCTGCGCGACGCCGGCGTCGAGCCGCACATCCGCCACGAGGTCGGCGAGACCTCGACGCTGGTCACGCTGGTGGCCGGCGGTCTCGGCGTCGCGGTCGTGCCCGGGCCGGTGACCGCGCTGGCGCTCGACGGCGTCGCCTATCTGCCGCTGGCCGGGCCGGACGCACGCGTGGAACTGGCCGTCGCCCACCGCGCGGACCGCACCGAGCCGCACCTGGCTCGCACCGTGGGGATCATCCGGGCGATGTTCCGGTGACTCCGGCTCCCTCCGGCTCCGTCGGACGCGTTCGGAGGGGAACCCGCTTCCCGGGGCTCTGACGACGGGTCATGACGCTTTGTTAGCGCACACATTCCTCGCAGGCCAGGGCCGGCCGACCGCTCGACGTGGCGGCCCCCGGAGCTGAGCGCGTCTCCGGCTTCCCGACCTGGCGGTTCGCCGACGAGGCGACACCAGGACCGACATAACGGAAACCAAGGTCAAGGGATGGCATGGCCTTTGTTTCCATACTCTTGACTGTTCAACAGTGTTGACCCGGTGTTCACGCAAGCGTAAAAAGACGGAGTCACGGGACCGGTAGATCACCGCCGATCGTACGAGAACCGTCCGGGCACACCCTGGACCAGATCCGACAACAGAGCCGCCGACGCACCGTTCACGCCCCGTCCCCCACGGCCCGGATGAGCGATGACATCCGGGAGTCCCGATTGTTAGCGCTCACAATCTCCGGTCGGCGGGCGCACATCCCCCTGCTGCCCGCGCCTTCCGCGCCGGGCCGCCGAAGAACGCACGACGGAAGAGGTTCACAGTGATAGCCAGACACCTGAAAGGGCTCCGCCTGAGAGTCGTGGGCGCAGTCCTCGCCCTGCTAGCCGGCCTCCTGGCCGGGGTCATCAGCACCGCGGGCACGGCCGAGGCCGCCTCGTCCCTGCCGTGCGACATCTACGCCTCCGCGGGCACGCCCTGCGCCGCCGCTCACAGCACCACGCGGGCGCTGTTCGCCGCGTACAACGGCCCTCTCTACCAGGTCAAGCGCGCCTCGAACTCCGCCACCGCCGACATCGGCGTCCTCAGCGCGGGCGGTTACGCCAACGCCGCGGCGCAGGACTCCTTCTGCGCGGGCACGACCTGCATCATCACCAAGATCTACGACCAGAGCACGCACCACAACGACCTGACCGTCGAAGGGCCCGGCGGCAACGGCGGGCAGGACGTCGGCGCGATCGCCAACGCGCTGCCGGTCACCGTCGGCGGTCACGCCGCCTACGGCGTCTTCGTGTCCGCCGGCGTCGGCTACCGCGACAACAGCACCACCGGCATCGCCACCGGCAGCTCCCCCGAGGGCGCCTACATGGTGACCAGCGGCCACCACGTCAACAACCGCTGCTGCTTCGACTACGGCAACGCCGAGACGTCCGGCAACGACACCGGCAACGGCCACATGGACGCGATCAACTTCGGCACGGAGTGCTGGTTCTCGTGCTCCGGCGCCGGAGCAGGCCCCTGGGTCGAGGCCGACCTGGAGAACGGGCTGTTCTTCGGCGGAAACGGCGCCAACTCGGCCAACACCGGGATCTCCAGCGAATACGTCACGGCCATGGAGAAGAACAACGGCACGACGACCTACGCGATCAAGGGGGGCAACGCGCAATCGGGCTCACTGACCACCTGGTACGACGGGGCCCTGCCCAATCTCGGCGGGTACACCCCCATGCATCTGGAGGGCGCCATCGTCCTCGGCACCGGCGGTGACAACAGCAACGGATCCGACGGCTCCTTCTTCGAAGGCGTCATGACCTCCGGCTATCCGACCAACGCCGCCGACAACGCCGTACAGGCCAACATCACCTCCGTCGGCTACTCCACCCCGGCCGTCACCTTCCCCGTCGCCGGCACGGCCTACCGGCTGACCAACCCCAACTCCGGCAAGGTCCTGGACGCGGTCAACTGCGGTACGGGCAACGGGACTTCGATCGACCTCTGGTCCTCGCTGGGCAACGCCTGCCAGCAGTGGAAGTTCGCCTCCGCGGGCAACGGGCACTACACCATCACCAACGTCAACAGCGGCACCGTCCTGGACGACAAGAACTGCGGGCAGTCCAACGGCACGGCCGTGCAGCTGTGGGCCTCGCTCGGCAACCGCTGCCAGCAGTGGGACGTCACGAAGGTCGGCTCCCACTACACGATCTCCAACGTCAACACCGGCATGACCCTGGACGTCGCGAACTGCGGCACGGCCAACGGCACCGCGGTGCGGCAGTGGCAGCAGCTCGACAACGTCTGCCAGCAGTGGGACATCGCCCCCTGACCGGATCACCGCCCGACCTGGTCGCCTCCTGACCTGGTCATCTCCTGATCGCCTCACCTCGTGACCCGATCACCGGGGCACGGAGACGCCGACGGCCCGCCGGACTGCTCACCGGCGGGCCGTCGCGCTCGGTCACGCACACGACATGCCCACCCTCGACCAAAAGGGGATAATTTACCCATACCAGGTGGGCGTGAGCGGCGTCCCGGCTGACCGTGGAAGGGCGGATCGGACCATGTCGAAGAAACCACGTTCGTCCGAACCACCGCACGGCGAGGGTCCCAGCCGTCACCGGGGCGGCGAGCAGCACGGCTGGTCCCCCGACGTGGACGAGACGCGCCGGCAGGACAACCCGAGCGCCCACCGCTCGTTCCACCCGGGCGAGCACGCCGGGGAGCGCGGTCGCGGGCGCACGAAGTCCGCGCAGGAGACGAAGTCCGTGCCGGGTGACACGGCTGAGAGCGCCGGTGCGCGCGGCGAGGAGTACGGCGACGCGGAGGAGAAGGGCAGGCACGACGCCGGACGCCGGGGCCGCTCCCAGCGTCCCAGCGGCACGAAGGACGCCTCCTCCAGGACCGGCGTGGACCCGCAGGACCCGCCGTCCGGACCCCGAGCGGGTTGACCGTTCCCGATCGGGGGCCGGACGGGCGCGCCTGTCAGCAGATGCGCGGCAGTTGCTCCCCGATCGGCAGGTCGACGACGCGCGTTCCCCCGAGGCCGGTCCGGGTCACCACCATGCCGGGATGCTCCTCGACGGCCTCGCCGATGATCACCGAGTCCGCGCCCAGCGGATGGGCCCGCATCGCTTCGAGCACGGCGTCGGCGTGCTCGCGCGGGACGAAGGCGACGAGTTTGCCCTCGTTGGCGATGTAGAGGGGGTCCAGCCCGAGAACGGCGCACGCGTTGGCCACTTCCGGAGGGACGGGGACGTCGCGTTCCCGGATGACCACCCCGGCGCCGGAGGCCGCCGCGATCTCGTTGAGCGCCGCCGCGAGGCCGCCCCGGGTGGGATCGCGCAGGACGTGCAGATCCGGGGTGACCGCGAGCATGGCGTCGACCAGACCGCCGAGCGCCGCGCAGTCGCTCTTGATCTCCACGCCGAACTCCAGGCCCTCGCGCACGCTCATGATCGCCACTCCGTGGACGCCGACGGCGCCGCTGACGATCACGACGTCGCCGGGCACGACCCGCTGCGGACGCAGGTCGACGCCCGCCGGGACCAGCCCGATGCCCGCGGTGTTGATGAAGACGCCGTCGCCGTGCCCGGCCTCCACCACCTTGGTGTCACCGGTCGCCACCTGCACTCCGGCGGTGCGCGCGGCCGCGCCCAGCGCCCCGGCCACCCGCGTGACCACGTCCAGCTCGACGCCCTCCTCCAGGATGAACCCGCAGGAGAGGTAGGCGGCCCGGGCGCCGCTCATGGCGAGGTCGTTGACGGTGCCGTTGACCGCCAGGTCGCCGATGCTGCCGCCGGGGAAGAACAGCGGCCGCACCACGTAGGAGTCGGTGGAGAACGCCAGCCGCGCGCCGCCCAGGGCGAGGACGGCGGCATCCCCCATCTGGGCGAGCACCTCGCCCCCGTAGGCGGGCGCGAAGATCTGCTGGACCAGTTCGGCGGACAGGGCTCCGCCGCCGCCGTGGCCCATCACGACCCGCGGCCGGTCGCGCAGGGGCGCCGGACACGTGAACGCCTCGATGTCGAGGGCCCCGGCGGGGACAGCGGTGACGTCAGACAACGGGGGTCGCCTCCCTGGCCTGGCCGGCGGGCATGTCGAGCCGCCGGTAGAGGTAGTACGCGGCGCAGGCGCCCTCGCTGGAGACCATGGTCGCCCCCAGGGGGGAGCGGGGGGTGCACACGGTGCCGAAGGCCTCGCACTCGTGCGGCTTGAGCAGTCCCTGCAGTACCTCTCCGCTGCGGCACGCGGCGGGTTCCTCGGTGCGGATGCCGGCGACCGGGAAGCGGTGCTCGGCGTCGTGGTCGCGGTACTTCGGCGAGAGCCGCCAGCCGCTGCCGGGGATGACGCCGATGCCGCGCCAGGCGCGGTCGGTGACCTCGAAGACGTCCTCCAGCATGGCGCGGGCGGCCGGGTTGCCCTCCGGGCGCACGGCGCGCGCGTAGGCGTTGTCGACGGTGTGCTCGCCGCGCTCCAGCTGGCGGACGGCCCGGCGCACGCCTTCGAGGATGTCCAGCGGCTCGAAGCCCGTGACGACGATCGGCACGCGGAAGCGCTCCGCCAGTCGCGGGTACTCCTCCATGCCCATCACGCTGCAGACGTGCCCGGCCGCGAGGAAGCCCTGCACCCGGCAGCTCGGCGACGACATGATCGCCTCGATGGCCGGCGGCACCCGGACATGGGACACCAGCATGCTGAAGTTGGGGATGCCCAGTTTCCGGGCCTGATGGACCGTCATGGCGTTGGGGGGCGCCGTCGTCTCGAAGCCGATGCCGAAGAACACGACCTGGCGGTCCGGGTTCTGCCGGGCGATGCGCAGCGCGTCGAGCGGCGAGTAGACGACGCGTACGTCACCGCCCTCGCTGCGGACCTGGAACAGGTCCCGTCCCGTGCCCGGCACGCGCAGCATGTCGCCGAAGGAGCAGAAGATCACCTCCGGCCGGGAGGCGATCTCCAGGGCCTTGTCGATGACCTCGAGGGGGGTGACGCACACCGGGCATCCCGGCCCGTGAATCAACTCGAGTTCTTTCGGCAGGAGTTGGTCGATGCCGTGCCGGATGATGCTGTGCGTCTGCCCTCCGCACACCTCCATCAGGGCCCATGGCCTGGTCACCGTGGCGTGGATGTCGTCCAGCAGCCGACGCGCGAGCTCGGGGTCCTGGAACTCGTCGATGTACTTCACTTGCGCACCTCTTCCACGGCCGTCTCGCCCGCCTCCCTCGCCGCCGTCTCCCACGGGTCGCCGAACTCCTCCTGCAACAGGCCCAGTTCGGCGAAGAGTTCGAGCGTCTGCCGCGCCGACTCCTCGTCCAGGCGTTGCAGGGCGAACCCGACGTGGACGATGGCGTACTCGCCGACCCGCAGGTCGGGCAGGTACTCCAGGCACACCTCCTTGACCACGCCGCCGAAGTCGACGGTGGCCATCCGGGTGCCGTCGCGTTCCTCGATGTCCAGCACTTTGCCGGGTACCGCCAGGCACATGGGCCTCTCCTCGCTGTGGTCGCGCGTCGGTCAGTCGGTGGGACGGGGGGTGTGCCGGGCGGCCACCATCAGCTGGCCCAGCGCCAGGCCGCCGTCGCCCGGCGGCACCAGGCGGTGCCGCAGGACGGTGAAGCCGTCCTCGCGCAGGACGCCGGCACAGGCCGAGGACAGGAGCGTGTTGGCGAACACGCCGCCCGTCAGGGCCACCGTGTCCAGCCCCTGCCGCTCACGCGCCCGTACGCAGACCCGGTGCACCAGGGCGGTCACGGCCAGGTGGAAGCGCGCCGCGACGACGCCGGGCGCGACGCCAGCGCGCAGGTCGTCGACGATCGCCGCGAGCACGGGGGCCGGATCGGCTCGCAAGGCGCCGTCGCCGTCCTCCTGCGGCGTGTGCAGGGCGAAGGCGTACCCGGCGGCGTCCCCGGCGGGCGCGCGCACGGCCGCCGCCTCCAGCTCGACGGCGGCCTGCGCCTCGTATCCGGCGCGGTGGCACACCCCGGCGAGCGAGGACACCGCGTCGAAGAGGCGGCCCATGCTGGACGTGGGGACGCAGTTCAGCCCTCGCTCCAACTGCCGCTCCAGGAGAGGGAGTTCCTCGGGCGGACAGGCCGCCGTGCAGGCGAGGTCCGTGGACCATCCGATCCCGGCCGCCCGCAGATGCGCCAGCGCCATCCGGTACGGGCGGCGCACCGCGGCGTCGCCTCCGGGCAGCGGGACGTAGGCGAGGTGCGCGAACCGTGTGAAGCCGTCGTAGTCCGCGAGCAGGAACTCCCCGCCCCACACGGCGCCGTC
>NZ_JBEPBI010000111.1:0-24615 GCF_040299045.1 Streptomyces sp. NPDC001027 | reverse complement strand
ATCCCTCAGGGAACCGGGCCCCGCGCCCGTAGCTACGCGGCGGTCTCGACGCAGACGGTGAAGGACAGGTCCGCGGCGAGGGTCACCGTCACACCGAAGCCGACGGCGGCGAGGACGTCGCGCATCGCACCCGACATCGCCTCGACGACCGCGCGGGCGAACGTCTCCGCGGCGGCCCCCTCCTCGGTGCCGGCCAGGTCCTGCCCGCGGTACGCGTTCAGGACCGGCGCCACGCCCCAGCCGATCCAGACGCCGGTGCCCGCCGCTTCCTTCCCGGGGTCCACCCACACGACGGCTCCGGGGCCCCCTCCCGGGTACATGCCGTCCGGCAGGACCGGGAGGCCGGCGACGGCCAGGTGCCGCCGGACCGTCGCCGCCACCCGCTGTCGTGCCCACAGCGTCTCCGCATCGGCCTGGACGTCCTCCTGCGGTTGCTTCCTCTTCCACCACCCCATGGCACGCAGGCTAGCGGTGCTCGGTCGCAACGCGCGTAAAAAGGGCGGGCCCCGGATCGAATCCGGGGCCCGCCCTTTGAACGCTGCCGACGCCTAAGGCGTACTACTGGCCGTCAGTTGTCGTCCTCGTCGATGAGGAAGCCGCGCATCGGCGAGGGAGCCTGGCCCATCGGGGAGGGACCCTGCGGACGTACCGGAGCCATCGGCTGAGTCATCGCCGGAGACATCTGCTGCTGACCGCCGTAGGACGGGGCGGCAGGGCTGGGAGCGCCCATGCCCGCGCCCATGCCCGGAGCGCCGGAGCCGTAGGACGGGGCGCTCGCGCCGGCCGGAGCCATGGAGGGCGCCGGGGACGGCGGCAGGGAGGCCGTGGCCGGAGTACGCGGCGGCGCGAGGGAGTCGTCCGCCTGGGTCTCCAGCTGGCGCAGCTGGGACTCGAGGTACGACTTCAGACGCGTGCGGTACTCGCGCTCGAAGCCGCGCAGGTCCTCGACCTTGCGCTCCAGCGTGGCGCGGGCGGACTCCAGGGAGCCCATCGCGACGCGGTGCTTCTCCTGTGCGTCCCGCTCCAGGGCGTCGGCCTTGGCACGGGCGTCCCGCTCGAGACCCTCGGCGCGGCTGCGGGCCTCGCCGACGATCTTGTTGGCCTCGGAACGGGCCTCGGCGATCGCCTGGTCGGCGGTCTGCTGGGCCAGCGAGAGGACACGGGCGGCGCTGTCGCCACCGGGGCCCTGACCGGGGCCGCCCATCGGACCGCCCATGGGGCCGCCCATCGGACCGCCCATCTGCTGCTGCATGGGCTGGCCGCCCATCGGACCCTGACCCATGGGGCCCTGGCCCATCGGACCCTGCCCCATCGGACCCTGACCCATCGGGCCGGGACCCATCGGACCCTGGCCCATGGGACCGGGACCCTGGGGGCCGCCCTGACCGCCGGGACCGGCGGGCAGCTGCGGGGCGCCGCTCGGCAGCTGGGGCGGGCCGCCCATGGGACCGCCCATCTGCTGCTGCGGCGGGCCCGATATGCCCGCGGGCACCGGTCCGCCGGGACCTCGCATGCCCTGCTGCGGCATTCCCTGCGGGGGCATTCCCTGCTGCATGCCGCCCTGCTGGGGCATGCCGCCCTGCTGCTGGTCCTGTTCCGGAGGTTTGCGCATGTTCTGCTGGTTCTGGGCAGCGGCGCGCGTGGCTGCGGCCAGCTTGGCCCGCAGGTCCTCGTTCTCACGGAGCAGGCGGGTCAGTTCGGCTTCGACCTCGTCGAGGAAGGCATCGACCTCGTCCTCGTCATAGCCTTCTCGGAGGCGGACGGTCGTGAACTGCTTGTTCCGCACATCCTCGGGGGTCAACGGCATCTCTTCACCTCAACGTAGTCGTCGGCATCGGCAAGACGGTAGTTCACATCGCTCACAGCCGGCTCACGATCGAGATCAGGATGTAGACGATGATCATCAGTACGAAGAAGGACAGGTCGAGCGCCACGCCCCCGAGACGCAGCGGCGGGATTACCCGCCGCAGAAGCTTGAGCGGTGGATCGGTGACAGTGTAGGTGGCCTCCAGAACGACCACCATCGCCTTGCCGGGCTGCCATGAGCGGGCGAACTGGAAGACGTAGTCCATGACCAACCGGAAGATGAGCACGATGAGGAACACCATCAGCGCGATGTAGACGACATCCAGGACCACGCCCATGTTCGGTGCTTCCCTCTCCCCTGTTTCCGTGCTGCTCTGTACTGCTTTGTACTGCTTCTACCGGTCTTGTGTCTCAGCTCTGGTTGAAGAACCCGCCTTCTGCGATGCGGGCCTTGTCCTCCGCCGTGACATCGACGTTAGCAGGCGACAACAGGAACACCTTCTGCGTCACCCGCTCGATGCTGCCGTGAAGACCAAACACCAAACCGGCCGCAAAGTCGACAAGTCGCTTCGCGTCTGTGTCATCCATCTCAGTCAGATTCATGATCACCGGGGTGCCCTCACGGAAGTGTTCCCCGATGGTACGGGCCTCGTTGTAGGTCCGAGGGTGAAGCGTGGTGATCCGGTACGGCTCTCGTTCCGACACGACCTTGGGCATGATCACCGGTGCGTTCTTCTCCAGGGACTGACGTTCTTGTGTGATGGACGCCACGGGCGCGATGCGCGCCGGACGCCCGGATTCCGCAGGGAGCGAAGACGATCGCGCCACCGGCTCACGCGGAGCGGGCGGCTGTACGATTCGCACCTCTTCATCCCTTTGGGACTGGTGTGCACCGTGGGACTGGTGCGCCGACTCATGTCGCCGGTGGTCCCGCTCGGGCTCCGGGTCGAGCTCGGGTTCGAAGTCGTCGTCGGGGTCGAATCCCCGGCCGTCGTAACCATCGTCCTCCACGAGGCCGAGGTAGACCGCCATCTTGCGCATCGCGCCGGCCATGCTCTGAGTCCTCCGCTCTGTGGTGGATCGACTTCCTACTGCCAAGTCCCTCGATCCACGTGGCCCTTATGGCCGCCTTTCGGCGGTAATGACCATATTTTCTGCTGTGGTCCGACTTCCTGGCGACGTTACCCGAGCCCGGGGCGGACTCCGAGTACCGCAGTGCCGACGCGTACATGTGTCGCTCCGGCCGCCACGGCCTCCTCGAGGTCCGCACTCATTCCCGCGGACACCATGTTCGCAGCCGGATGAGCTCGGCGCAGGTCAGTCGACAAATCCATCAACCGCCCGAACGCAGCTCGTTGACGTCCCGCGAACTCCCCGGTCAGAGGGGCGACCGTCATCAGTCCGTCGAGCCGCAGCCCCGGCGCGCCGGCCACCAGGTCGGCCAACTCCGCGACGCCGCCCGGGGCCACGCCGCCCCGCTCGCCCCGCCCGCTCACCCCGGCGTCGAGGGCGACCTGGATCAGGCAGCCCACCTCGCGCCCCGCCCGAACCGCCTCCTTCGACAGCGCCGTCACCAGCCTGGCGCGGTCGACGGACTGCACGACGTCCGCGTAAGCGACCACCGAGCGCACCTTGTTGGTCTGCAACTGCCCGACGAAGTGCCAGCTCAGCGGCAGGTCGGAGCATTCGGCCGCCTTCGGCGCCGCGTCCTGGTCCTTGTTCTCGGCGACATGGCGCACGCCGAGTCCGGACAGGATGCGCACATCGCTCGCCGGGTAGGTCTTGGTGACCACGACCAGGGTCACCTCGTCCCGCCCCCGTCCGGCGGCCGCGCACGCGGCGGCGATGCGCTCCTCCACTTTCGCCAGATTCGCGGCGAGTTCGTGCTTACGGTCCGTCATGCCCCATCAGTCCAACCAGACATATCCCGCGAGTCGCCCCGTGGTGCGATCGCGGCGGTATGAGAAATGGTCCTTCGACTCCCTTGTGCACACGGGCGACTGCGCCCGGTCACGTACCCCGAGCCGGTCGAGCTGAGCGTGCACCCCGGCGGCCACGTCGACGGCGGGAGTGCCCCAGCCGGTCTCGGCGTGCGCCGCCGGTTCGACGGCGGCGACCTCGGCGCGCATCGTCTCCGGCACCTCGTAGCACCGCCCGCACACGGCGGGTCCGGTGCGGGCCACGATCCGGGCGGGGTCGGCGCCGAGCGAGGTCATCGCCTCGACCGCGGCGGGCACGATCCCCTTGACCATCCCCGGTCTTCCCGCGTGGGCCGCGGCGACCACGCCGGCCACCGGGTCGGCCAGCAGCACCGGCACGCAGTCCGCGGTCAGCACGGCGAGGGCCAGCCCTCGGGCGACGGTGACCAGGCCGTCCACCTCGGGGACGGGCCGGGCGGCCCACGGGCCGTCGACCTCGGCGACGTCGGCGCCGTGCACCTGGTTCATCCAGACGACCCGTCCCGGGTCGAGGTCGAGCGACTTGGCGGCGAGCTCACGGTTGGCGAGCACGGCGCCGGGCTCGTCGCCGACCGCTCCGCCGAGGTTGAGCTGCTCATACGGAACGGCGCTCACCCCGCCCCACCGGTCGGTGAAGGCGAAGTGCGCGCCGCTCACGCTCTCGCGCTGTCCTATCACTTCAGGAAGTCCGGCACGTCCAGCTCCTCGGCCGCGCTGTCCGAGTAGGTCCGCGACGGCGGCACCGGCGACGACGGAAGGTCGGCCACCGGCTCGGGCGCCGGCTCCGGGTCCTCCTTCGGGGTCACGCTGCCGAGCGAGCCGAAGGACGGGCGGCTCTCGGGCTGCCGTACCGGGGTGGGCTCGTCGCGCCGGGCCGACGAGGAGGACGACCCCATGACCGTCTCGCGGCGGGCCGGCGGCTGCCCGCCGTCGAAGCCGGCCGCGATCACGGTGACCCTGACCTCGTCGCCGAGGGCGTCGTCGATGACCGCGCCGAAGATGATGTTGGCCTCGGGGTGGGCGGCCTCGCTGACCAGCTGGGCGGCCTCGTTGATCTCGAACAGGCCGAGGTCGGAGCCGCCGGAGATGGAGAGCAGCACGCCCCGGGCGCCGTCGATGGAGGCCTCCAGGAGCGGCGAGGAGATCGCCATCTCGGCGGCGGCCACCGCGCGGTCGTCCCCGCGGGCCGAGCCGATGCCCATGAGGGCCGAGCCGGCCTCGGACATGACCGACTTGACGTCGGCGAAGTCGAGGTTGATCAGACCGGGGGTGGTGATGAGGTCGGTGATGCCCTGGACGCCGGAGAGCAGGACCTGGTCGGCCGACTTGAAGGCGTCGAGGACCGAGACCTGGCGGTCCGAGATGGACAGCAGCCGGTCGTTGGGGATGACGATGAGGGTGTCGACCTCTTCGCGGAGTTCGGCGATGCCGTCCTCGGCCTGGTTGGCGCGGCGCCGGCCCTCGAAGGTGAACGGGCGGGTGACCACGCCGATGGTGAGGGCGCCCAGGGAGCGGGCGATGTTGGCCACGACCGGCGCGCCGCCGGTACCGGTGCCGCCGCCCTCTCCGGCCGTCACGAAGACCATGTCGGCCCCCTTGAGGACCTCCTCGATCTCCTCGCGGTGGTCCTCGGCGGCCTTGCGGCCGACGGCCGGGTTGGCGCCGGCGCCGAGTCCGCGGGTGAGTTCGCGGCCGACGTCGAGTTTGACGTCGGCGTCGCTCATCAACAGCGCCTGCGCGTCGGTGTTGATGGCGATGAACTCGACGCCCTTGAGACCGACCTCGATCATCCGGTTGATGGCATTGACACCACCGCCGCCGACACCGATGACTTTGATGACTGCGAGGTAGTTCTGCGGTGCTGCCACGTCGAAGGCCTCTCGCCTCGAGTTACGTGTCGTCGCGTCACAGGTGATGCGATCCGACGACTGATGCCGAATGGGACGGTCCGTTTCGCCGACCCGAACCCTAACGCTGAAGTTTAGGGTTACCAGTGTGTCCGTTCCTTGAAGTCTTCTGAACAGGACACTAAGTCGACAAGTGGCGCCCGTTCAACGAACACGCCGAACCTCCCGTTTTTCTTTTCACCCTATGTGATCAGCCATGTCGCTGCCCAACCAGGGTGCTGGCCTGCGCGGATGTGCGTCAACTCCCCGATGACGCGGGAGCGGTGGGAGCGCTGACGTCGAAGTGCCGCGCGGCCGGGGCGGCTTTCATGAGAGCGGTGAGCGCGCGGCCCTTCGCCGCGCCGTTCTCGGCGCTGCCCCAGGCCACCGTACGGCCGTCCTTCAGCCGCAGTGCGATGTCGTCGTAGGAACGGACCTTGACCAGCCGTGTCTCGCGGGCGACGGCGGACGGCAGCGAGTCGGCCGCGCGGACCGCCTCCCGCACGAGCCGGGCCGTTGAGAAGCGGCGCAGACTCGCCGCCGCCGATCGCGAGGAGGAGGCCGCCGTTTCCAGCAGCGGGACGCCCTTCGGGGCCTCGGAAACCGTGGCGAAACGGACGCCTTCGTCGTCCACCTCCACGAATTTCGCCCCTTTTCGAATCAGCAGAACCGGCGTGCGCTCCACCACTTTCACGCTGATTTCGTGCGGCCAGGACCGGACCGCCTCAACCGAGTCGATCCGGGGCAATTCCTTGCGAAGCCGCGACTCGATCGCGTCGGTGTCGACCGAGACGAGCGGAGTCCCGACGCTCACGGCCGCGACGTCGCGCACCTGTTGCGGGGTCAGCACGGCGGTGCCGGTGACGGTGACCTCCCGCACCCGCAGCCACTGCGAGCCGTACAACGCCCAGACGGCGCCCCCGCCGAGGAGGGAGAGCGCCAGCACGAGAACGATGATCACACGAAGCCGGTGCGGCCCCAACCGCCGGACAAGGGGCGGGCCGGACGACTCCTGCTGGCGTGCACCGCGCTCGGCGGTGGCGGATCCGGCCACGCTCCCCTGCCCTTTCGTCCATCGTGCCTAACGGTGCGCACGGGAGGCGGCGATCGCCTCGTACACCATGCCGACGAGCAGGTCGTCGGCGTCCCGGCGGCCGAACTCGCTGGCGGCGCGGGACATCTCGTACAGCCGGTGCGGATCGGCGAGGACGGGCAGGACGTTCTCCCGGACCCAGTCGGGGGTCAGTTCCGCGTCGTCGACCAGCAGTCCGCCGCCCGCCTTGACCACCGGCTGGGCGTTCAGCCGCTGTTCGCCGTTGCCGATGGGCAGCGGGACGTAGGCGGCCGGGAGTCCCACGGCGGAGAGCTCGGCGACGGTCATCGCGCCCGCCCGGCACAGCATCATGTCGGCGGCGGCGTACGCGAGGTCCATCCGCTCGACGTACGGTACCGGGATGTACGGGGGCATCCCCGGCATCTGCTGTACATGCGGCAGTTCGTTCTTCGGGCCGACCGCGTGCAGGATCTGGATGCCGGCCTGCTGCAGCCAGGGCGCGACCTGCTGGACGACCTCGTTCAGACGGCGGGCGCCCTGCGAGCCGCCGGAGACCAGCAGCGTCGGCAGGTTGGGGTCGAGGCCGAACATGTGCCGGGCCTCGGGGCGGGCCGCGGCGCGGTCCAGGGTGGCGATGGAGCGGCGCAGCGGGATGCCGATGTACCGGGCGTCGCGCAGCTTGCTGTCGGGCGTGGAGACGGCCACCCGGGCCGCGTAACGCGAGCCGATCTTGTTGGCGAGGCCCGGGCGGGCGTTGGCCTCGTGCACGACGATCGGCACACCGAGACGCTTGGCGGCGAGGTAGCCGGGCAGGGCCACATAGCCGCCGAAGCCCACGACGGCGTCCGCCCTGGTGCGCTCCAGGATCTGCTCGGCGGCCTTGATCGTGCCGCGCAGCCGGCCCGGGACGGTGATCAGCTCAGGGGTGGGCTTGCGCGGCAGCGGCACGGCGGGGATCAGCGCGAGCTCGTAGCCCCGCTGCGGAACGAGCGTGGTCTCCAGGCCGCGCTCTGTGCCCAGGGCCGTGATCCCCACACCGGGGTCCTGCCTGCGCAGGGCGTCCGCGAGGGCGAGCGCGGGCTCGATGTGGCCGGCGGTCCCCCCACCAGCGAGTACGACATGCACCGAAATTCACCGCTCTCCGGACGGGCGCGCCGCCGAGGCACGCCGTCGCATCGTGTTCCATCTCCGGGGGCCCCGTGCGAACGCGGAGCCCCCCGCCCCCCGCTTTCTACCAAAGCGGCGGGGCCGCATCGCAAGCGCCGTCCGCGCAGCGGGCTCGTCGCGTGCGAAGGCGATCAGCAGCCCGATGGCGAACATGGTCGGCAGCAGGGCGGAGCCCCCGTAGGAGAAGAGCGGGAGGGGGACGCCGGCGATCGGCAGCAGGCCGAGCACCGCACCGATGTTGATCACCGCCTGAGCGGTGATCCAGGTGGTCACGCCTCCCGCGGCATACCTCACGAAGGGGTCCTCCGTGCGTCCGGCCACGCGGATACCCGCATAGCCTAGAGCCGCGAACAGGGCGAGCACCGACAGCGTCCCCGCGAGACCCAGTTCCTCACCGGTGACGGCGAAGATGAAGTCGGTGTGCGCTTCGGGGAGTTGCCCCCATTTCTCCACACTCGCCCCGAGTCCCGAGCCGAAGATCCCGCCGGAGGCCAGGGCGTAGATGCCGTGCACCGCCTGCCAGCAGGCGTCGCCCGGGCCGGGATCGGTCGCGCCGATGCACTGCAGCCGGGCCATGCGGTTGGGGCTGGTCTTGATGAGGATCACGCCGAGCGTTGCGGCGATCGACAGCACGCCGACGAAGAGCCGCGTGGGCGCGCCCGCCAGCCACAACAGGCCGAACAGGACGGCCGTGAGGATGATCGCCGTGCCCATGTCGCCGCCCAGCATGATCAGCCCGAGCAGCATGAACGCGACCGGCACGAGCGGCACCAGCATGTGCTTCCACTGGCTCAGCAGCTTCTTGTCCTGTTTGCGGGCGAGCAGGTCGGCGCCCCACAGCACGAGCGCGAGCTTGCCGAACTCGCTGGGCTGGATCTGGAAGGAGCCGCCGAGCGAGATCCAGTTCTGGTTGCCGTTGACCGACATCCCTATCCCGGGGACCTGCACCAGCGCCATCATGAAGACGGCGCCCGCGAGGATCGGGTAGGCGAGGGCGCGGTGCAGTTTCACCGGCATACGGGACGCGGCCAGCAGCAGCACCGCCCCGATGGAGGCGGCCAGGAACTGTTTGCGGAAGAAGAACGAACCGGGCAGGGACATCTGCAGCGCGGTGATCTGAGAGGCCGAGTAGACCATCACGAGGCCCAGCACGGTGATCAGCAGGCTGCCGCCGAAGATCAGGTAGTAGGCCGTCAGCGGGCGGTCCCAGGCCTTCTGCACGCGCGTGTGCAGCCGTCGTACGGGGTTGTCGCGGCGCGGCCGGGAGGCGCCGGCAGGTCTGCGGACGGTTCGCTGGACGGGCGGCCGCCCGGTACGGCTACCGGGCATCTGCCGCTCCGCTGCACGCGGCGCAGCCGCCGCGCTCGGCTGCTGCGCCGTACGTCGGCCGTGACGGTCCCACGCGTCCCTCCCAAGGTCGCCCGGCAGGCGGCCGGGTCAGGTTCCGAGTTCGCGGACGGCCTGAGCGAACGCGTCACCGCGCTGGTTGTAGTTGACGAACATGTCCATGGAGGCGCAGGCGGGGGCGAGGAGCACCGTGTCGCCCTCGGCGGCGAGCCGCCGGGCCTCCTGGACGGCTGCGGACATCGCCCCAGTGTCGGTCCGGTCGAGGTCGACGACGGGTACTTCCGGGGCGTGTCGCGCCAGGGCTTCCCGGATCAGGGCGCGGTCGGCGCCCATGAGGACCACGCCGCGCAGCCGCTCGGCCGACCCGGCCACCAGCTCGTCGAAGGTCGCGCCCTTGGCCAGTCCGCCGGCGATCCACACGATCGACGCGTACGCCGCCAACGAGGCTTGCGCCGCGTGGGTGTTGGTCGCCTTGGAGTCGTCGACGTACGCGACGCCGTCCACGTCGGCCACGTGGGCGATGCGGTGGGCGTCGGGCACGAAGGCCCGCAGGCCGTCCCGTACGGCCCTGGGGGGCACTCCGAAGGCCCGTGCGAGGGCGGCCGCGGCAAGGGCGTTGGCGATGTTGTGCGGGGCCGGCGGATCGACGTCGGCGACCTCGGCGAGTTCCTGGGCGTTCTTGTGCCGGTCCTCGACGAAGGCCCGGTCGATCAGGATGCCGTCCACCACGCCGAGTTGGGAGGGGGCGGGGGCGCCGAGGGTGAAGCCGATCGCCCGGCAGCCCTCCTCGACGTCGGCTTCGCGCACCAGGTCCTCGGTGGCCTTGTCGGCGACGTTGTAGACGCAGGCGACCCGGTTGCCCTCGTAGACGCGCCCCTTGTCCTTGGCGTACGCCTCCATGGAGCCGTGCCAGTCGAGGTGGTCGGGGGCGAGGTTGAGGACGGCCGCGGAGTGCGCGCGCAGGGACGGCGCCCAGTGCAGCTGGTAGCTGGACAGCTCGACGGCGAGGACGTCGTACTCCTCGTCCCCGAGCACCGCGTCCAGCAGGGAGACGCCGATGTTGCCGACGGCCGCCGTGCGCAGGCCCGCCGCCTCGAGGATCGACGCGAGCATCCGGGTGGTGGTCGTCTTGCCGTTGGTGCCGGTGACGCACAGCCAGGGCGCCGCGTCCGGGCCCCTGAGCCGCCAGGCGAGTTCGACGTCGCCCCAGACCGGCACCCCGGCCGCGTGGGCCGCCGTGAACAGCGGCTTGTCGGGCTTCCAGCCGGGCGCGGTGACGACGAGCTCGGCGCCCTCGGGCAGGGTCGCCCCGTCACCGAGGCGCACGGTGACGCCCAGCGCCTCCAGCTCGGCGGCCTGCTCACGCGCGCGTGCGTCGTCGCCGTCGTTGACGACGGTGACGTTCGCGCCGCGCGCGTGCAGCACCTTGGCCGCCGGGATGCCGGAGACGCCGAGCCCGGCGACGGTGACGTTCTTCCCCTGCCAGTCGGTCACTTCTCTGCTGCCCATCCCGCGTAGAAGAGGCCGAGTCCGACGATCACACAGATGCCCTGGATGATCCAGAAACGGACCACCACGAGGACTTCGGACCAGCCCTTGAGTTCGAAGTGGTGCTGAAGCGGCGCCATCCGGAAGACGCGCTTGCCGGTGAGCTTGAAGGAGCCGACCTGGATGACCACCGACATGGTGATGAGGACGAAGAGGCCGCCCATGATGGCCACCAGCAGCTCCGTGCGGGAGCAGATCGCGAGGCCCGTGAGGACGCCGCCGAGCGCCAGCGAACCGGTGTCGCCCATGAAGATCTTGGCCGGCGAGGTGTTCCACCACAGGAAGCCCAGGCAGGCGCCCATCAGCGCCGCGGAGATGACCGCGAGGTCCAGCGGATCGCGCACCTCGTAGCAGGCGTTGGGGTTGGTCAGGGTCTCGCCGTTGGCGCAGGACTCCTGGAACTGCCAGACGCCGATGAAGGTGTAGGCGCCGAAGACGAGCACGGAGGCGCCGGTGGCGAGGCCGTCCAGACCGTCCGTCAGGTTCACGCCGTTGGACATCGCGAGGATCATGAACAGCGCCCAGACGACGAACAGCACGGGGCCGATCGTCCAGCCGAAGTCCGTGATGAAGGACAGCTTCGTGGAGGCCGGCGTGTTGCCGCGCGCGTCGGAGAACTGCAGCGCCAGCACCGCGAAGGCGATGCCGACGATGAGCTGGCCGGCCATCTTCGCCTTGGCCCGCAGGCCCAGCGAGCGCCGCTTGACGATCTTGATGTAGTCGTCGAGGAAGCCGACCAGGCCCATGCCGCACATCAGGCCCAGCACCAGCAGACCGGTGTAGCTCGGCGGATTGCCCGTGATCAGTTTGGACAGGAAGTACGCGGCGACCGTCGCCAGTATGAAGGCGATGCCGCCCATGGTCGGCGTACCGCGCTTGCTGGCGTGCTCGCGCGGGCCGTCGTCACGGATGTACTGGCCGTAGCCCTTGCGCGCCAGCAGCTTGATCAGCAGCGGCGTGCCGATCAGCGTCAGGAACAGACCGATGACGCCCGCGAAGAGGATCTGATTCATCATCGGGCGACGACCTCACCCTCGGCGTCGGTCGCGAGCAGCGCCTGCGCGACGGTCTCCAGACCGACCGAACGGGACGCCTTCACGAGGACGACGTCCCCCGGGCGCAACTCGCTGCGCAACAGGTCGACAGCCGCCTGTGCGTCGGACACGTGCACCGACTCCTCACCCCACGAACCCTCGTTGTATGCGCCCAGTTGCAGCCAGGCGGCTTCCCTGCCCCCGACCGCGACGAGCTTGCCGACATTGAGCCGGACGGCGAGCCGTCCGACCGCGTCGTGCTCGGCGAGCGCCTCGTCCCCGAGCTCGGCCATCTTGCCGAGCACCGCCCAGGTCCGGCCCCCCTTCGCCCGTGAGGCTTCGCCCATGGCCGCCAGTGCACGCAGGGCGGCTCGCATGGACTCAGGGTTCGCGTTGTAGGCGTCGTTGACGATCGTCACGCCGTCCGGGCGCTCGGTGACCTCCATACGCCAGCGGGAGAGGGAGCCCGCCTCGGAGAGCGCGGTGGCGATCTCTTCCGCGGACATGCCCAGCTCATGGGCGACGGCGGCCGCGGCGAGCGCGTTCGACACGTGATGCTCACCGTACAGGCGCATGGTCACATCGCTGCACCCGGAGGGTGTGTGAAGGCGGAAGGCGGGCTGTCCGGTGTCCGTGAGTCGCACGTTCTCCGCCCGTACGTCCGCTTCGCCGGACTCTCCGAAAAAGACCGCCTTCGCCTTCGTACGGGAGGCCATGGCCCGGACCAACGGGTCGTCGGCGTTGAGGATCGCGACGCCGCCGTCGGCCGCGGACGGCAGCGACTCGACCAACTCGCCCTTTGCCTGTGCGATCTGTTCGCGACCGCCGAACTCGCCGATGTGGGCGGTGCCGACGTTGAGGACGAGGCCGATCCTCGGGGGCGTCAGACCGGCGAGGTAGCGGATGTGGCCGATTCCGCGGGCGCCCATCTCCAGCACGAGGAAACGGGTTTCCTCGGTGGCCGACAGCGCGGTCAGCGGCAGTCCGATCTCGTTGTTGAGGGAGCCGGGCGTGAACACCGTCGGCGCCTTGCGCCGGAGCACCTGGGCGATCAGGTCCTTGGTGCTGGTCTTGCCGGCCGAGCCGGTGAGCGCGACGAGGGTGGCGCCGAGCCGGTGGACGACGTGCCGGGCGAGGGCCCCCAGCGCCGTCTGGACGTCGTCCACGACGATCGCGGGCACGCCGACCGGCCGGGAGGCCAGCACGGCCGCCGCGCCCGCCTCGACGACCGCTGCCGCGTAGTCGTGGCCGTCCACCCGTTCGCCGACGAAGGCGACGAAGAGGCTGCCGGGCGCCACCTCGCGGGAGTCCCGGACGACCGGTCCGGTGACTTCCACGGACGGATCCGGTATGTCGTGCGTCTGCCCGCCGACGGCTGCTGCGATCTCGGCGAGGGAGAGGGCGATCACAAGTTCATCCCTGGGTCTGCTGGATAGCTTCGCGAAGCACCTGGCGGTCGTCGAACGGACGGACCACTCCGGCGATGTCCTGGCCCTGCTCATGGCCCTTGCCCGCGACCAGCACGGTGTCCCCGGCGTGCGCCCGGGCCACGACCGCGGCGATCGCGGCGGCCCGGTCCTCGAACAGCTGCACGTCGCCGCGCTCGTGGGCCGGCACCGACGCCGCGCCCTGGAGCATCGTCGCGAGGATCGCCAGGGGGTCCTCGGAGCGGGGGTTGTCGGAGGTCAGCACGGCGGTGTCGGCCAGCCGGGCGGCGGCGGCGCCCATCGGGGCGCGCTTGGTGCGGTCCCGGTCGCCGCCGCAGCCGAGGACCACGTGCAGCCGGCCCTTGGTGACCTTGCGCAGCGCCCTGAGCACCGACTCGACGGCGTCCGTCTTGTGGGCGTAGTCGACGACCGCGAGGTAGGGCTGCCCGGCGTCCACCCGCTCGAGGCGGCCCGGCACGCCCGGCACGGCGGCGACGCCGTCGGCGGCGGTGCGCGGGTCGATGCCGGCCGCGGCCAGGGACACGATCGCGGCGAGGGTGTTCGCCACGTTGAAGCTGCCCGGCAGCGGCGACCTGGCGGCGATCCGCACGCCGTCCGGACCGAGGACGGTGAACGTCGAGTCCATCGGACCGGTCTCGACGTCCACCGCGCGCCAGTCGGCGTCCGGGTGGCCCTCGGCGGAGAACGTGACGACCGGCACCTCCGCCTCCTGGACCAGCCGCCGGCCGTACTCGTCGTCGAGGTTGACCACGCCGAGTTTGCTGCGTTTCCGCGTGAACAGCTGGGCCTTGGCCTGGAAGTAGTCCTCCATGCCCGAGTGGAACTCCATGTGCTCGGGGCTGAGGTTGTTGAAGACGGAGATGTCGAAGACGCAGCCGTCGACCCGGCCGAGGACCAGCGCGTGGCTGGACACCTCCATCGCGACCGCCTCGACGCCGCGCTCGCGCATGACGGCGAACAGGGCCTGGAGGTCGGTGGCTTCGGGGGTGGTGCGCTCGGACTTGATGCGCTCGTCGCCGATGCGCGTCTCGACCGTGCCGATCAGCCCGGTGGACCTGACGGGCTTCAGGCCGCCCTCGACGAGGTAGGCGGTGGTGGTCTTGCCGGAGGTGCCGGTGATGCCGATCTGGAGCAGACCGCGGCCGGGCCGGCCGTAGACGGTGGCCGCCAGCTCGCCCATCGATCCGCGCGGGTCGTCGACGACCAGGGCCGGCAGGCCGGTCGCGGCGACGCGCTCGGCGCCGGCCGGATCGGTCAGCACGGCGACCGCGCCCAGGCCGGCGGCCTGGGAGGCGAAGTCGGCGCCGTGCAGGCGGGCGCCGGGGAGGGCGGCGTACAGGTCGCCGGGGCGGACCGCGCGCGAGTCGTGGGTGATGCCCGTGACCTCGACGGCGGTGTCGCCCGGCTGCGCGGCGCCCAGCTGATCGGCGAGTTCCGCGAGGGGTGTGGCGGAGACCTGAGCCGGTCGCGGCGGCCCCGGATATGTCACGGAAGCGCCCTTCTGGGTGGTTTGGGACTGATCAGCGTGTGGCACGGCGGTGAGCGTACCGGGCGTACCCGCCTGCGGGCGAAGCGAGGGCGAGGCCGTCGGCGGACTCGCGGGCGGCCCGGCGGGGGGCGCCGTGGGCGGTGCGGGAGTCCCGGGGTCGGGAGTGATCATGGTCACGGGCTGGTTCCTGGCTTGCTCGGCGCTGAACAGTGGCGTTCTGGGGTCGAGGGCGGAAAGGGGCGGGGGCTCCGGCCGGGGCGGGGCCCGGCGGTCAGGGCGTGAAGGAGACCGGGAGGTTCGCGGCCTTCGCCCCGGTCGGTGGGACCTGCAGGGTCTTCAGGGCGAACTCCATGACCTGCTTGAAGACGGGCCCGCAGATCTGGCCGCCGAAGTAGCTGCCCTCGGTGGCGTTCTGGATGGCGCAGTAGACGGTGATGCGGGGGCTGTCGGCGGGTGCGAAGCCGGCGAAAGACGAGGTGTAGCCCTTGTAGGTGCCGGTGGCCGGATCCACGCGGTTGGCGGTGCCCGTCTTGCCCGCGACGCGGTAGCCGGGGATGCGCGCCTTGGCGCCCGTGCCCTCCCGGTCGTCCACGACCGACTCCAGCATGTGGGCGAGGGTCTTCGCCGTCTTCTGGCTGACGACCCGGCTCTTCGCGGGCGCCGCGGTGGGCGTGAAACGTCCGTCCGGCCCCTTGGTGCCGCGCACCAGGGTGGGCTCGACGCGCACGCCGCCGTTGGCGATCGTCGAGTACACCGAGGCCGCCTGGACCGCGTTGAGGGACATGCCCTGGCCGAAGGGAATCGTGTACTGCTGCGAGGTCGACCACTTGTCGGGCGGGGCGAGGATGCCCTTCGTCTCGCCGGGGAAACCGAGGCCGGTGTGGCTGCCGAGGCCGAACTTGCGCAGGTACGAGTACAGGACCCGGTTGGCCTCGGCCTGCGTCTTGCCGAGCTGTCCGGTGGCGAGGATGGTGCCGATGTTGCTGGACTTGGCGAGCACCCCGTTGAGCGTGAGGTACCAGGTGGGGTGGTCGATGTCGTCCTGGAAGAGCCGGTCGCCGCGGTGCAGCCGGTTGGGCACGGTGACGTGCGTCAGCGGCGTCGCGGCGTTCTCCTGCAGCACGGCGGCCATGGACATGATCTTGGCGGTGGAGCCGGGCTCGTAGGCGTCCTGGACGGCCGCGTTGCCCAGGGCGCCGGGGTCGGCCTTCGACAGGTCGTTGGGGTCGAAGCCGGGCGAGTTGGCCAGGGCGAGGATCTCGCCGGTGCGGGTGTCCTGCACGATGACGTAGCCGCGGTCCGCCGCGGACTTGCGCACCTGCTCGGTGATGGCGTTCTGCGCGGCCCACTGGATGTCGCGGTCGATCGTCAGCTCCACGTCGGAGCCGGGCACCGCGGGCGTCTCGGTGGAGCCGACGGTGGGCACCTGACGGCCGCCGGACTGGGCGTAGCGGATCTTGCCGTCCGTGCCGGCCAGCGTGGAGTTCAGCTGCTGCTCGATGCCGCCGCCGCCCCTGCCGTCGGCGTTGACCCAGCCCAGTATCCCGGCGGCGAGCTCCTTGTTGGGGTACACGCGCTTGCTGCTGGGCACGGAGAACAGCCCGGCGAGGACGTTGACCGTGGAGCGGTCCGTCTCGGCCTTGGCGGAGAGCGCGGACCTCAGGTCGCGGATCTGCTTCCACACCTGCGGGGTCTGCCGCCCGGCGAGCTTCACGTAGCGCAGGTCGCGGTCCTTCGGCCGCAGCTTCCCGGCCAGGACGGACTGCTGCTGGCCGAGGATCGGCGCGAGCAGCGCGGCCGCCCGCTCGGGACCGTCGTCGATCTTCAGCTGTGCGCGGGCGAACATGGTGGGGTCGGCCGTGATGTCGTAGGCGTCCTCGCTGGTCGCGAAGGCCACGCCGGTGCGGTCGGTGATCTCGCCGCGCTCGGCGGGCAGCACCTGGCCGACGTACCGGTTCTGCTCGGCCTTGGCGGTGTAGGCGCTCGCGTCGACGGCCTGCACCTGAAGAAGACGGACGACGAAGGCGACGAGCACCAGGGCCAGGGCCAGGCCCACCATGCGCAGCCGGGGGCGGGGGCTGCCGAGGCGGATGACGCGCGCGGCGGCGGCGCGCGGGGGCGGTGCGGTCGGGCGGCGGGCCGGGCGGGCGCCGGGTCCCGGGCGCCGCTGGGCGGACGCGGGACGGGAGGGCCGGGCGGGGCCGGGCACACGCCGGCGCGGCGGTTCCCTGTCGGACACTTCCGTCACCTGCCGGGGGTCTCGGGGGTGGCTGCGGTCGGGTCGGGGGCCGCGCTCCGCGCGGGGGCGGCGTCCTGGTCGGGGAGGTCCTGCGCGCCGGAGTCGGCCGGTTCGGGCGCCCGCGGGAGCGTCCCGGAGAGCGTGACGGTCTCCGGCGGTCGTACGACCGGGTCCGCGGACGGCCGGGCGGCCGGGGACGGGACGCCCTTCACGCTGCCGTCGGGGTTCAGGAACGCCGGGTCGCCGCCCGGGACCATGCCCAGTTCGCGCGCGCGCCGTTGAAGGGCGTCCGGGGCGGAGTAGGAGTCGATGTCCCGCTGGAGCGCCTGCTCCTCGTCGGTGAGGCTCTTGGTGTCCTTCTTCAGGTCGTCCTTGTGGAACGAGCCCTCGCTGAGGGCCGAGTTCAGCACGAGCAGTCCGATCAGGCCGCCGCCGAGGAGCAGGACGACGAGAAGGACGAACGGCGTGCGGGCGGCCTGCCGGGGGCCGGCCGGGAAGAGCCGCGCGAGGCGGGCGGCCCTCCCTTTCAGCGCGGGTTTACTGCTCACTCGCCCTCCCCCGGACCCGATGTGCGGACCCTCGGCTCACGCCCGTCATTCGATGGACTCCCTGATTCGCTCGGCGCCGCGCAGCCGCGCCGGGGCGGCGCGCCGGTTCTCGGCGATCTCCTCCTCGGTGGGAAGTTCGGCACCGCGGGTGAGCAGCTTGAGTCTCGGCTGGTAGCGCTCGGGGACGACGGGCAGCCCGGGCGGCGCGGTGTTGGCGGCGCCGGCCGCGAACACCTGCTTCACGAGCCGGTCTTCGAGCGAGTGGTACGACAGGACGGCGATCCGCCCGCCCACGTCGATCGCCTGCACCGCGGCCGGGATCGCCCTTTCCAGGACGGAGAGTTCGCCGTTCACCTCGATGCGCAGCGCCTGGAAGGTGCGCTTGGCGGGATTGCCCCCGGTGCGCTTGGCGGCCTGCGGAAGGGCGGCCCGGATCAGCTCGACGAGGCGCGCGCTGTTGGTGAACGGCTCCTTGTCGCGCTCGCGTACCACCGCGGAGACGATCCGCTTGGCCTGCTTCTCCTCGCCGTACGCCCGCAGGATCCGCACGAGTTCGCCGGGCGGGTAGGTGTTGAGGACCTCGGCGGCGCTGACGCCGGTCGTCTGGTCCATGCGCATGTCGAGGGGGGCGTCCTGGGCGTAGGCGAAGCCGCGGTCGGCCTCGTCGAGCTGCATGGAGGAGACGCCGAGGTCGAACAGGACGCCCTGCACGCGCGCGACGCCGAGCCGGTCCAGTACGTCGGGGAGCTCGTCGTAGACCGCGTGCACGAGGGTGGCGCGCTCGCCGAAGGGGGCGAGGCGCTCGCCGGACAGGCGCAGCGCCTCCTTGTCGCGGTCGAGGGCGATCAGCCGGGCCTCGGGGAACTGCGTCAGCAGGGCCTCGCTGTGCCCGCCGAGGCCGAGCGTGCAGTCGACGACCACCGCTCCCGGCCGCTGCAGGGCGGGGGCCAACAGGTCCAGGCACCGCTGGAGCATCACCGGGACGTGTCGACTGTGACTCAAGGGGGCCTCTCAGATCCGGCGGGTGATGACGCACCGCCGGGTCCCCGCCCCTCGTGAAGGGAAGGCCTGCCGGCGCCGCGGGGAGATCTCGGCGGCCGGGCCGGGGTCTCACGGGTTCAGTCCAGCAGGGAGATCGTCGCCTCCCGCTTCGCGTCACTTTAGTCCACGGTGTCGCGCGGTCAATCAACCGGCCTGTGCGGCGCGGCCCGGGGCGTTCCGGCCGCGCGCGCCTTGTGGCTTACCTCACAAAGCGGGCGTGATGACGCTCTTTTTCCTTCCTCACAGCAGGACCGCGACGCGTGTGACCAGTACCGTCATGGATATGACGACTTCCGCATCCGTACCCAGTGAGACCGCGGGCGCCATACGCGGCGGGACCGTGACCGACCGCCTCGTGGAGGCCAACGAGCGGTACGCCGACGCCTTCACCGACCCCGGCATGGACGCCCGGCCCGTGCTGCACGTCGCGGTCGTGGCCTGCATGGACGCCCGTATCGACCTGCACGCCGCGCTCGGCCTGGAGCTCGGCGACTGCCACACCATCCGCAACGCGGGCGGCGTGGTCACCGACGACGTCATCCGCTCGCTCACCATCAGCCAGCGCAAGCTGGGCACCCGCAGCATCGTCCTGATCCATCACACGGGGTGCGGTCTGGAGGCGATCACCGAGGACTTCCGCACCGAGCTGGAGATGGAGATCGGCCAGCGCCCGGCGTGGGCCGTGGAGTCCTTCCGGGACGTCGACCAGGACGTCCGGCAGTCGATGCAGCGGGTGCGCACCTCGCCGTTCCTGCTGCACGCCGACGACGTGCGCGGCTTCGTGTTCGACGTGCGGACCGGGCTGCTCCGCGAGATCGACCCCGCGTGACCGGACGGCCGGGACGTCGTTGTTCCCTGTCGTTTCGCTGTTGATGTGCGCCCTGCGGACGCCCAAACGGCCATAACCCCGACATATCACGGACAGTTGTCCACACCCGAGTGACACGAAACGGTAACGGCAGCAAGAATGCGGATGTGACGCCGCGCTGAGCAGTTCGCGGGTGGTGTCCGTGATTCGGGGTGGGCCGGTTTGCGCGACAGAGCGTCGGCCCGTGAAAAGTACGGGCCGAGGAGGGCCGGGTGACGACCTATGACGATCGAGCGAGCCTCACAGATCTGACCGCCACTGTGGAGCGTGTCCGCAGTTCGGTGGAGGGAGTGATCGAGGGCAAGCCCGAGGTCGTACAGCTTTCGCTGACCGTGCTGCTCGCCGAGGGGCATCTGCTGATCGAGGACGTGCCGGGCGTCGGGAAGACGATGCTGGCCAAGGCGCTGGCGAAGTCCATCGACTGCTCGGTGCGCCGCATCCAGTTCACCCCCGACCTGCTGCCCTCGGACATCACGGGCGTGTCCATCTGGGACCAGCAGCGCCGCGACTTCGAGTTCAAGCCGGGCGCGATCTTCTCGCAGATCGTGATCGGCGACGAGATCAACCGGGCCTCGCCCAAGACGCAGTCGGCGCTCCTCGAGTCCCTGGAGGAGCGCCAGGTCACCATCGACGGGCAGACCTACGAGCTGCCCAGCCCGTTCATGGTGGTGGCCACGCAGAACCCGGTCGAGATGGAGGGCACCTACCCGCTGCCCGAGGCGCAGCGCGACCGGTTCATGGCCCGGGTCTCCATCGGCTACCCGAGCGCCGAGGCCGAGATGCAGATGCTCGACGTGCACGGCGGGGTCAGCCCGCTGGACGACCTTCAGCCGGCCGCCCACGCACACGAGATCCTCAAGCTGATCGACGCCGTCCGGAGCGTCCACGTGGCCGACTCGGTGCGGCGCTACGCCGTCGACCTGGTCGCCGCCACCCGGACCCACCCCGACCTCAGACTCGGCGCCTCGCCGCGCGCCACGCTGCATCTGGTGCGCGCCGCGAGGGCGACCGCCGCGCTCAACGGCCGCGACTACGCGCTGCCGGACGACGTCCAGAACCTGGCCGTGCCCGTGCTCGCCCACCGTCTGCTGCCCACCGCGCAGGCCCAGCTCAACCGCCGCACGGCGGAGCAGGTCGTCGAGGACATCATCCAGCGCACCTCGGTGCCGGCGACGCCCCAGCAGCACGGATACGGGCTGGGCCACGGCGCCCCGGCGTACGGCCGGCAGCAGCCGCGGAGGCTGTGATGACCGCCGGGGGGACCGGGCAGCCGTCCGCCGGCCGGGCGGGGCGGGGGGAACGGGGCGCCGCGCGCACGGCCCTGTCCGGTCTGACCACCCGCGGCCGCTCCTTCCTGGCGGCCGGCGTCGCCGCCGCCGTCTGCGCCTATGTGCTCGGGCAGCCCGACCTGTTGCGGGTCGGGCTCCTGCTGGCCGCCCTGCCGCTGATCTGCGCGGCCGTCGTCTACCGCACCCGCTACCGGGTCGCCGGCAGCCGCCGGCTCTCCCCCGCACGGGTGCCGGCGGGCAGCGAGGCCCGCGTCCATCTGCGGATGGACAACGTCTCGCGGCTGCCCACCGGCCTGCTGATGCTCCAGGACCGGGTGCCGTACGTGCTCGGCCCGCGCCCCCGCTTCGTCCTGGACCGGGTGGAGGCGGGCGGCCGCCGCGAGGTGTCCTACCGGGTCCGCTCCGACCTGCGCGGCCGCTACCCGCTGGGCCCGCTCCAGCTGCGCCTGAGCGACCCCTTCGGCATGTGCGAGCTGACCCGGTCCTTCTCCACCCACGACACCCTGACGGTGATACCGCGTGTGGAACCGCTGCCTCCGGTGCGGCTGAGCGGCGAGGCCAAGGGGTACGGCGACGGCCGACGGCGCTCGTTGGCGCTGGCCGGCGAGGACGACGTCATCCCGCGCGGCTACCGCTACGGCGACGACCTGCGCCGGGTGCACTGGCGCTCCACCGCCCGCTACGGCGAGCTGATGGTGCGGCGCGAGGAGCAGCCGCGGCGCTCCCGCTGCACGGTGCTGCTGGACACCCGGGGCCTGGCCTACCGCGGGGCGGGCCCGGACTCCGCCTTCGAGTGGGCGGTCTCCGGCGCCGCGTCCGTGCTGGTGCACATGCTGGAGCGGGGCTTCTCCGTGCGGCTGCTGACGGACACCGGCGCGTCCGTGCCAGGCGAGGGCGCCGACGGCTACACCGGGGGCGGCCAGGATTCGACCGACGCGGCCGGGCTGATGATGGACACCCTGGCGGTCGTCGACCACTCCGACGGCGCGGGCCTGTCCCGGTCGTACGACGTGCTGCGCGGCGGCCACGAGGGGCTGCTGGTGGCCTTCCTCGGCGACCTCGACGAGGAGCAGGCGGCGATCGCGGCGAAGATGCGCCAGCGCAGCGCGGGCGCGGTCGCCTTCCTCCTGGACGACGACGCGTGGGTGCGTGAACCGAACGGCGGGCCCGATCCGATGAACAGGCAGGAGGAGCGGCTGCGGATGCTGCGCGAGGCGGGCTGGACGGCCCTGGGCGTGCCGCGGGGCGCATCGCTGGACGAGCTGTGGCGGCTGGCGGAGCGCGACCGGGCGGGCGTGGCCACGTCGCACGGCGGGGAGGGAAGGGCATGAGCGGGCGGGCTCGACTGACACTGTGCTCCGCGGCGGCGACGCTGCTGGCCTCGTGCGCCCTGCTGCCCCTGGTGGAGCCGGCGACCTGGCTGCTGCAGGCGGCGTTCCTGCTGGCGATCCAGTCCGGGGCGGGTGCGGCGGCCCGGCGCGTGCCGCTGGCCCGGCCGCTGACCGTGGCCGTCCAGGCCCTGGTCACGTTGATGGCGCTGACGCTGGTCTTCGCGCGGGGGCACGCGGTTCTCGGGCTGTTCCCGGGTCCCGGCGCCTTCCGGCACTTCGGCGACCTGCTGCAGGCGGGCGCCGACGACATCGGGCGGTACGCGATACCGGCCCCGCTGTCCGACGGCATCCGGCTGATGGTGATCGGCGGGGTCCTGGTGATCGGCCTCGCGGTGGACACCCTCGCGGTGACGTTCCGCAACGCGGCCCCGGCCGGTCTGCCCCTGCTCGCGCTGTACTCGGTCGCCGCCGGGCTGTTCGACGGGTCGGCCGACTGGCTGTGGTTCCTGGTCGCCGCCGCGGGTTACCTGATGCTGCTGCTCGCCGAGGGGCGGGAGCGGCTCTCGCAGTGGGGCAGGGTCTTCGGCGGAGTCTCGCACGGCCCGGGCGAGCCGTCCGGCCCGGTGGCCCCGGTGCGGACCGGTCGGCGCATCGGGATGGCGGCACTGGGCGTCGCCCTCGTGGTGCCGCTGCTGCCGTTGCCGGCCGTCCAGGAGGGTCTGCTGGGCGGGGCGGGCGCCGGAGTGGGCGCGGGCAACGGCAGCGGGGGCACGATCTCCGCGGTGAACCCGCTGGTGTCGCTGCGGGACAGCCTGAACGTGGACGAGGACCGCACGGTCCTGACCCTGCGCACCAACAGCGGCAACCTCTCGGACCTGTACCTGCGGATCGTCTCCCTGGACGACTTCGACGGCACCACGTGGAAGCCGGCCAAGCGCCACATCACGGCCGTGCCGGACGACTTCCCGGCGCCCACCGGTCTGGGGCCCGACGTGAAACGGGCGGAGATCACGACCCGCATCGCGGCGGCCGGCACCTACGCGCAGGACTGGCTGCCGATGCCCTATCCCCCGAGCGGCGTGCAGATAAAGGGCAACTGGCGTTACGAGCCGGTCGGCATGACCCTGGTCGGCGACCACGGCCAGAACACCAGCGGCAAGACGTACCTGGTGAAGAGCCTGGACGTACAGCCCACGGCACAACAGCTGGCCTCCGCGGCCAAGGCGCCCGACGCGATCCGGCGGGAGTACACCAAGGTCCCGGACTCCCTGCCGGCGGTGGTGGCGCAGCGGGCCCGGGAGATCACCAAGAACGCCGCGAGCGGCTACGAGAAGGCGGTCGCGCTCCAGGACTACTTCGCGGTGACGGGCGGCTTCGCTTACGACACCCAGGTCGAGGTCGGCAGCGGCCCGGGCGCGATCGCCCGCTTCCTGCGGGACAAGCAGGGCTTCTGCGTCCACTTCTCGTTCGCGATGGCGGCGATGGCCCGCACGCTGGGCATTCCGGCGCGGGTCGCGGTGGGCTTCGCTCCGGGCTCGCCCCAGGCGGACGGCACGGTCACGGTGAGCCTGAAGGACGCGCACGCCTGGCCCGAGCTGTACTTCGAGGGCGTCGGCTGGACGCGCTTCGAGCCGACGCCCACGCGTGGCTCGACGCCGACGTACACGCTGCCGGAGACCTCGGGGCAGACGCAGCCCGATCTGCCGCAGGCCTCCGCGTCGGCGAGCGCCGCCCCGTCGGCCGCTCCGTCGGCGAGCGCCAGCTGCTCGGCGACGGACAGGAAGCTCGGCAACTGCGCCGACCCGCTGCCGCTCGACCAGGCGGGCCAGGGCGCAGGGGGCGCCCCGTGGTACCGGACGGCCGCCTGGGCGCTGCTGGGAGCCGCGGCGCTCGCCCTGCCGCTGCTGCCGATGCTGTGGCGGCTGAGGCGGCGTTCGGTGCGGCTGGCGTCCGCCCAGCATTCCGCCGCCTCGGCGTCCGGCGCGCCGCCCCGCCGTAAGGGCGACGCCGGCGGACTGCGCGACGGCGGTGAGCCCGCGGTGCTGCTGGACGTGCCGCCGGAGGAAGCCTCCGAGGCGACCGCGAGGCATGTACTCGCGGTGTGGCGCGAGCTCACCGACACCGCCTGGGACTACGGCATCGAGCCGGACGAGGCGCTCACACCGCGGCGAGCCGCGGCGCGGATCGTGCGGATCGGGGAGCTGGACGAGACGGCGAGCCGTTCGGTGCACCGGGTCGCGGACGCCGTGGAGCAAGTGCTGTTCGCCCCGGCGCCGAGGGCCGAGTCCGGCCTGGCGGACGAGGTCCGCCGGGTGCGGGCGGCCCTGCGGGAGAACGCGGGCGGCGCCACGCGGGTGCGTGCGGTGGTGGCGCCGCGTTCGGCGGTGCGCGCGGTGTGGGACCTCGCCGACCGCTGGAGCGCCCTCAAGGCGTCCTGGGCGGGCCGTCTGGCCACGCTGGTCCGCCGCCCGTCCCGCCGCCAGCAGCCGAGCGGCTGAGCAGGAGGGGCGGGAGGGGGCGGGAGACGGAGCGAGGGGGCGACCGCCCTGCCGGGCGGTCGCC
>NZ_JBEPBI010000110.1:0-24950 GCF_040299045.1 Streptomyces sp. NPDC001027 | reverse complement strand
GAAGACGCCCCGGACGCCCGCCGGGCCGCGTGGCGTCTACCTCGACGGCGGCTACGGCGTCGGCAAGACCCACCTCCTGGCGTCCCTGTGGCACGCGACCCCGGCCGAGCCCTCCCTCAAGGCGTTCGGCACGTTCGTCGAGCTGACCAACCTCGTCGGCGCCCTGGGCTTCCAGCAGACGGTGCGCACGCTCTCCGGTCACCGTCTGCTGTGCATCGACGAGTTCGAGCTGGACGACCCGGGCGACACCGTTCTCGTCTCCACGCTGCTCGGCAAGCTGGTCGAGGCCGGTGTGGCGCTCGCCGCGACCTCCAACACGCTGCCCGGCAAGCTGGGCGAGGGCCGGTTCGCGGCGGCCGACTTCCTGCGCGAGATCCAGGGCCTGTCGGCGCAGTTCCGCGCCCTGCGCATCGACGGCGAGGACTACCGCCACCGCGGCCTGCCGGAGGCTCCTGCGCCGTACTCCGACGAGCAGGTGGCGCAGGCCGCGTACGCCACGGAGGGCGCCTCGCTCGACGACTTCCCGCACCTGCTGGCGCATCTCGCGAAGGTCCACCCGAGCCGCTACGGCGCGCTGACGGACGGCCTGAGGGCGGTCTGCCTCACGGACGTGCAGCCGGTGCCCGACCAGTCCACGGCGCTGCGGCTGGTGGTTCTGGCCGACCGGCTCTACGACCGCGAGGTCCCGGTGCTGGCCTCGGGAGCCCCCTTCGACCGGCTCTTCAGCGAGGAGATGCTGAACGGCGGGTACCGCAAGAAGTACTTCCGCGCGATATCCCGGCTCACCGCGCTGGCCCGCGACGCCAAGTCGCTCGTCAAACCCGACTAGACGATCCCCGCCGTCCGGGGCAAGAGCCGGTTCGCGCCACGCTTCCCGCTCTTTTCAGGCGCACTTCATCTGGAAACGTCGAGTTAACCCTGCAAACAACTTTGCAGGGTTACCTTGTTTCTTGACCAGTCGTTGACCAATCGTTGGTTCGGGCTAGATGTGTGCGAGGGCCGGAGGGAGGCGCATGTTCCGAGGTACGTCGGCTCGCGCCGTGCTCTCGCTCCTCACCGCGACCCTGCTCGCCCTGGCGTTCTTCACGCCGACGCCTTCCTTCGCAACCGCGCACACGGCGCGTCACGCCGAGGCCAAGGCCCAGCCCGGGATCACCCTGCCCGCCAAGACCCTGCGTCACGAGAAGGTCACCGCACGCGACTGCGACCTTCCCGGCGGCCCCGCCGACCCTCGTCGCACCCGCGACCGCCACCGCGCCACTGTCTGCCCCGCCTCGGCACCCCACGAGCCCGAGCGCGCGTCGTCGGCGCAGGACCCCGCAGCCGCGCACCGGCAGGCCCGGCCCGGCGATCCCCGGCATGTCACACCGAGATCCTCGACGTCCCACTCCCCCGCGGCACTCCAGGTCTTCCGCTGCTGAGCGGGCAGAGCAGAGCAACAGTCCCCCACCTGTCCTGTGTCCTGCACGCCGACGCGCCCCCACGGCGCGCCAGGAGGAGTCACCACGTCATGCAGCCCCTCATCGACAACGCCCGTACCTTCGGACAGCGCCCTGAGGAGTTCGCCCGGCTCGCCGAAGGCCAGTCTCCGCAGGTTCTCTTCATCACCTGCTCCGATTCGCGGGTCGTACCCGCGCTGATCACGGGCGCCCGGCCCGGCGAGCTCTTCGAGCTGCGCACCGCGGGCAACATCGTGCCCCCCTACGGCTCCGACCGCCCCACCGGCGAGGCCGCCACCATCGAGTACGCCGTGGAGGTGCTCGGCGTCCAGGACGTCGTGGTCTGCGGCCACTCGCACTGCGGGGCCGTCGGCGCGCTCGTGCGCGGAGACGACCTCGACGGCGTGCCCGCCGTGCGCGACTGGCTCGCGCACGCGGCCGACGAGCCCAAAGCCGCCGATCCCGACGACCCGACGGTCATGCGCGCGGTCCAGCACCACGTGCTCGCCCAGGTGCTGCGGCTGCGCTCGTACCCGTGCGTGGAGAAGCGGCTGGCCGACGGCCGGCTGCGGGTGCGCGGCTGGTACTACGAGGTGCACACCGGCGCCGTACGCGAACACCGCGTCGACACCGACCGCTTCGAAGCCCTGTGAGCGCCGCCGTGACGAACCAGAAGCCCACCGGGCGAATATCGCGGTTCCCGCACCTGAAGCAGGACTTCGCCGCCTCTCTCGTCGTCTTCCTGGTCGCGCTGCCGCTGTGCGTCGGCGTGGCCGTGGCCTCCGGCGTGCCGGCCGAGCTCGGGCTCGTCACCGGCATCGTCGGCGGCCTGGTCACCGGACTCATGCGGGGCAGCAGCCTGCAGGTGTCCGGCCCCGCCGCCGGTCTCACCGTGCTGGTCTTCGAGGCGGTGCGCGAGTTCGGCCTGCCCGCGCTCGGAGTGATCGTGCTGGCCACGGGCGTCCTGCAGCTCGCCATGGGCGCGCTGCAGCTGGGCCGCTACTTCCGGGCCATCTCGGTCTCGGTCGTCGAGGGCATGCTGGCCGGGATCGGCCTGGTGCTGATCGCCGGTCAGCTGTACTCGGCGGTCGGCGCCAAGGCGCCGGAGTCCGGTCCGCAGAAGATCGCCGGGCTGCCCAGGGCGGTCACGGAGGCCTTCGGCAGCGCCGCCGGGACCGCCTCGCTCGCACTCGGCGCGGGCACCGTCGCGGTACTGGTGTTGTGGAAGCGGTTGCCGGCGATGATCCGCACCGTGCCCGGCCCGCTCGCCGCGGTCGGCCTCGCCACGCTCGCCGCCCTGCTGCTCGACCTGCCCGTCGCCACCGTCGAGGTGCGGGGCCTGCTGGAGTCCGTCCAGCCTCCTCCGCTCGGCGCCTTCGGCGACCTGGCGAACATCGGTCTGCTCGGCACGATCGTCGCGTTCACCCTGATCGCGTCCGCCGAGTCGCTGTTCAGCGCGGCGGCGGTGGACCGGCTGCACGACGGTCCGCGCACCGCGTACGACAAGGAGCTCATGGCGCAGGGCGCCGGCAACGCCGTCTGCGGCGTGCTCGGCGCGCTCCCGATGACCGCGGTGATCGTGCGCAGCGCGGCCAACGTGCAGGCCGGGGCACGGACCAAGGCGTCCCGTGTGCTGCACGGCGTGTGGCTGCTGCTGTTCGCGGCCCTGCTGCCGGATCTGCTGGCGTACATCCCGATCCCGGCGCTGGCCGGCATCCTCCTGCACGCGGGCGCCAAGCTCGTGCCGGCGCGCTCGCTCGCGGCGCTGTGGCGCGAGCACCCGGGCGAGGCGCTCGTCCTGGTCGTCACGGCCGTGTCGATCGTCGCGGTCAGCATGTTCGAGGGCGTCCTCATCGGTCTCGCGCTGGCGGTCGTCAAGACGGCCTGGGAGGCCTCGCACATCCGGCTGGAGGTCGTCGACAAGGGCGCCGGCCCGGTGCAGGCCCACCTGTCGGGCAACGCGACCTTCCTGCGTCTGCCGAAGATCCTCGACAGCCTGGAGGCCCTCCCGCAGGACCGGCCGGTCGAGCTGGACCTCTCGGGTCTGCACCACCTCGACCACGCCTGCCGGACCGCCTTGGAGAACTGGGCGCAGCGCCACAGCGCCCACGGCACGGAACCGGTGAAGGTCACCGAGCCGGCGAGGGCACGGCAGGCCGAGGAGGCGGCGACCGAGCCGGCCCGGGCCGGCTGACACCCCCTGCGTCCGCCGTCCGGTCCGGGGTCCGGGGCGTGATCCGGGGCGTCTTTCGGCCCGGGTTCCGGTCCGTGTTTCGGTACGTGTTTCGGTCCGGGGTCCAGGGCGTGGCCCCGGACCGGACGGCGGGCATATCGTTGCAGGAGTAGGGAATACGGCTCAATCGGGACCTCTGATCGAGGAGGTCGACATGCTCGAGGAGCTGCTGGGCGCGGCCGCGGCACTCGCCGCGGGAGGCCTCGTGTACCTCGGCGCCGCCGCACGGGTCGTCAAGCAGTACGAGCGCGGGGTGGTCCTGCGGCTCGGCCGTCTGCACGGCGACGCCCGCCGGCCCGGGTTCACCGTGGTCATCCCGCTGGTGGACCGGCTGCACAAGGTCAACATGCAGATCGTGACGATGCCCATCCCGGCCCAGGAGGGCATCACCCGCGACAACGTGACCGTGCGCGTCGACGCGGTCGTGTACTTCCGCGTGGTGGACGCGCCGGCCGCGGTCATCAATGTCGAGGACTACCGGTTCGCCGTCTCCCAGATGGCCCAGACCTCGCTGCGCTCGATCATCGGCAAGAGCGAGCTGGACGACCTGCTGTCCAACCGGGAGAAGCTCAACGAGGGCCTGGAGCTGATGATCGACAGTCCGGCCATCGGCTGGGGCGTGCAGATCGACCGGGTCGAGATCAAGGACGTGTCGCTGCCGGACGCCATGAAGCGTTCGATGGCCCGTCAGGCGGAGGCCGACCGCGAGCGCCGGGCGCGGATCATCAACGCCGACGCGGAGCTCCAGGCCTCGAAGAAACTCGCCGAGGCCGCCGAGCAGATGTCCGAGCAGCCCGCGGCACTCCAACTCCGGCTGCTGCAGACGGTGGTGGCGGTCGCCGCAGAGAAGAACTCCACGCTCGTGCTGCCGTTTCCGGTGGAGCTGCTGCGTTTCCTGGAGAAAGCCCAGCAGCAACCGCCGCAGCAACCGCCCTCACAACAGCTCGAGCAGCGGCAACCGCCTTCGCCACAGCGTGAGCCGCGGCAACCGCTTCCACAAGATTCCGATCAGCAACCGTTTACACAACAGCGTCAACCGCAAGCGTTTACGAAACCGTCGCAGCGGCAACCGGTTCCGCAGCAGAATCAGCAACCGCCGCCCGCTCCGCCTCCGCCCTGCCCTCCGGAGGGAGGAGACGAGTGACACCTGCGCCGCGCGTGGTTCCCGGGGCGCACCGCGGGTGATAGACACAGCGGGATCACAGTCCTGTCCGCCAGCAGGAAGGTTGTCCCATGTCCGCGACACGACGTCAGATCCTCGTCGGCACCGGTGCGCTGGGGGTGGGCGCGAGCATCGCGTTCACCGGCGCCCTGTCCGACCTCTTCGCGGGCACCGCGGCCGCGCAGAACCTCGGTCACGAGGGGTACGGCCCTCTCGTCCCCGACCCGCACGGCCTTCTCGACCTCCCCAAGGGCTTCCGCTACCGGGTCCTGTCCCGAGAGGGCGAACCGCTGCGCTCCGGTGAGGGCCCGGTGCCCTCGAACCACGACGGCATGACGGCGCTCCCCGGGCAGGGCGGCCGTGTGCACCTCGTGCGCAACCACGAGAACCGTCCCGCCGCCGCTCATCCCGTCCCCACCGTCAAGGGCCTGACCTACGACCCGTCAGGCAAGGGCGGCTGCACGGCCCTGACGCTGGACTCCCGGGGCAGGGTGCTCTCCGAGCGGGTCGCGATCGCGGGCACGGCCGTCAACTGTGCGGGGGGACCCACCCCTTGGCATACCTGGCTGACCTGCGAGGAGACCGAGGACAAAGCCGGCACAAACGGTTACACCAAGGATCACGGCTTCATCTTCGAGGTCCACCCGTCCGACCCGCGCCGCACCGGAGCCGTCCCGCTGACCGCGATGGGCCGCTTCCAGCACGAGGCGATCGCCGTCGACCCGCAGCGCGGAATCGTTTACGAGACGGAAGACGCGTTTCTTCATCCGTTCGGCCTTTTCTATCGTTTCCTGCCGGAGAAGCCGTTGGGCGGTGTGGGCTCGCTGCGGGCGGGAGGCCGACTGCAGGCGATGCGGGTGCCGGGAGTGCCGGACCTGTCCTCCATCCAGGACACGGGCCGTGTCTTCGAGGGCATCGAATGGGTCGACGTGCCGGACCCCCTCGCCGCCGAAACCCCGATCCGGCTGCAGGACTTCGGCCCGAAGGGCATCACGCACGCCCAGAAGCTGGAGGGGTGTTACTGGGGCGGGACGTGCGTGTACTTCGTGTCGTCGTTCGCGCGCGGGACGGACGGCTCGGCGGCCGACCACTTCGGGCAGATCTGGCGCTACGACCCGCAGCGCCGCCGTCTCACCCTCATCATCGTCTTCGGCCCGGACACGGACGTGCAGCTGCCCGGCGAGTCCCCGGACAACATCTGCCTCACTCCCAGCGGCGGCCTGATGGTCTGCGAGGACGGCAACGGCGCTCAGCACGTCTTCGGCGTGACCAGGGGCGGCGAGGTCTACGCGATGGCGCGCGGACGCCAGAACATCGGCACGCCCGAGAAACCCGAGTGGGGCGAGTTCGCCGGAGTCACCTTCTCCCCCGACGGCGACACGATGTACGTCAACTGCTACACCCCGGGGACGACGTTCGCGGTGACGGGTCCCTGGCGGCGCTGACCGCGCTCCCGTGAGCCGCCGGGGAGGGGCGGCGGAGCGGCCGGACGGAGCAGACGGACGCACGGGCGGGTGACGACGGCGGAGCTGCGGTCATATTTGCGTATCGATCGATGGGCGTTCCCCATAGGTTCATACGATGATCCTTCCCGCGCGCCGTCGTCAGGCCGCCGTTCTCTGCGTCCTCACCGCCGCCCTCACCGCCCTCGCCGGATGCGGCACGTCCGAGCGTCCGGTGGCGGCCCGCCCGACGGCGCCCGCCTCCCCCACGGCCTCCACGCCCGCCACGGCTCCCGCCTCGCCACAGACCTCCGCCGCCGCGCACCCGGATTCCACGCCCACCGCCCCCGCCGCCCCCTCCCGGCCTCCGACCCTGGCCCCGGGCCCGGCCGGACTCACCCCCGTCTTCCGCCATGCGCCCCGTGCCGCCGGCAAGGCGGTCGCGCTCACCTTCGACGCCGACATGACCGCCGACCAGGGGGCCCGGGCGGCGGCCGGCGAGCACTTCGACAACCCCGCACTGATCGCGGCGCTGCGCGAGCTCGAGGTGCCGTCCACCGTGTTCATGACCGGCCGTTGGGCCGAGGAGTACCCCGACCAGGCCCGCTCGATCGGCCGTGACCCCCGTTTCGAGATCGCCAACCACTCCTACAGCCACCACGCCTTCACCGGCGACTGCTACGGGCTGCCGACCGTCGCCGCGGACCGGATGAGAGCGGACGTCGAACGCGCTTACACGGCGTTCCGCAAGGCCGGAGTGCCGGACGCGATGCCGTACTTCCGTTTCCCCGGCGGTTGCTACGACAGCCGGGCGCTGCGCGCGGTGAGCGGCACCGGCGTGACCGCGGTGCAGTGGGACGTGGTGAGCGGGGACGCGTTCGCCACCGACGCGGACGCCGTCGCCCGGCAGGTGCTGGACGGTGTGCGGCCCGGCTCGGTGGTCGTCATGCACTGCACCCGCAGCGCGGCCCCGACGACCGAGCAGGCGGTGCGGACGATCGTCCCGGAACTGCGGCGCCGCGGATACCGGTTCGTAAAGGTTTCCGAGCTGATCGCGGCGGCGAGCGGACGACGGTGACCGGCGGGCGGCAGGCGGCGGGGCAGCAGGGCTGCCGCCGGGCTGCGGGCCGGCTCTCGAAGGCGCCATATCGTCGCTGCTCCTTCGCGCGCCACCCACGTGCCGGACGCTGGCGTCGTCGCCCCGGACGCGGGATCGCCTTCGGACCGGACCCGGTAGCACTCTCGGCCTGGACCCTGGATCGTCTTCGGACCGGACCCGATATCACCCTCGGCCCGGACGCAGATCGGCTTCGGCCATGCCCGCCGACGGCCCGTGGCTGCGCTTCGGCGGCCGGCAGGGGTTTCGTACGCTGGAGTCATGAGCGACGACAGCGAGCGTGACTACTGCCTGATCGACGCCACCCGCCCGCCCCGGGCCGAGGGACCGCCGTACGCGGAGTGCGTGCAGTGCCGCAAGCCGACGGAGTATCCGGAGTCGTACAAAGGCATCACGCTGTGCCCGGTGTGCGAATGGCAGGAGGCGCAGCGGACGGCGTGCTCGGGGTGACGGCCCCGCCCCCCGGGGAGGATGACGACCCTCGGGCCCGCCGAGCACCCTCCGGCCGCGCCCCGTGCGGTGGGCAGGCCGCGCCTCCGTACGGTGGATCGGCCGCGCCTCTCTGCGATAGGTCGCGGGCCGTCCGGGAGGTGGTAGGTCGCGGGCCGTCCGGTAGGCCTGGTCAGGGCGTCCGGCGGGACGTCAGCGCGCAGGCGGCGGCGACGGCCGCCGCGCTCAGCAGGGCCGCCGCTGCCGTCGGCCACAGCGGCAGGTGGACGGTGGCCGTCCGGGAGCCGCCGACCAGGCCGCTGACGGCCGCGTGCGCCGGGGATCCGCTCATCACCAGCGACAGCAGGGCCGCCAGCAGCAGCGAGGGAATCGCCCGGCCCGGCGAGCGCAACACCGGCCAGGCGGTGAGGGCGCCGACGGCCACGCCGAGCAGCGCGCAGGTCAGGACGGCGAGCAGGCCCGCGCCGGCCGCCTCGAGGACCGGGACGCGCCGCTGATGATCGCTGCCGACCGGGTCGCTGACGAAGGTGACGAGCGCGGTCGCCGCCACGCCGAACGCGGCGGCCGCGGACAGCCCGACCAGCACACAGGCCAGATGGGCACGCGCAGGCCCGACCGCCGCGGCGACGACGGTACGGGCGGCCGGCGGCTCGTTGGCGACGCAGATCCGCACCAGCCAGGCGGCCACGGGCAGCAGGAACGCGGCCGTGTAGCCGAGCGAGTCCAGCAGCGGCTGGCCGCCCTGCACGCCGACGCCGAGGAACACCGCGTACAGCAGGAACGGCGGCAGCCAGCGCTGTGAGCGGACGAGCAGGGCGCTGTGGTAGCGCAGCAGGGCGGTCACGGGCGGCTCTCTTCTTGACGGACGCTCACCACGTGCCAGGGCGGTTCGGCGGTGAGCAGGGCGCGGAGCAGGACATCGGAGTGCGACGCGGGGACGGTGAGCCGGTGGCGGCGCTCGGCCGTCTGCTGCGCCGACGTGGCCAGCCGGAGCGCCTCCGGCGGCAGGACCGCGGTCGTGCCGTGCACCTCGACCGTCGTGTGCGGGCCGGTGGGCGCGGCGTCCTGGCCGGCGTCCGCGTCCACGTCCACGCGCGCGTGCAGACCGCCGTCCCGGATGCTGAGCACGACGTCGGTGACGTCCGCGAGCCGGCGGGGGTCGTGATCGACGAAGACGACCGCCGCGCCGGCCGCCGTCCGCTCGGCGACGGCCCGCTCGAGTTCGGCGCGGGCGTCCGCGTCCAGGCCGGTCCACGCCTCGTCCAGGATCAGCAGTTCGGGTTCGGCGAGGAGGGCCTGCGCCACGGCGACCTTCTGGCTGGTGCCTTTCGACAGACGGTTCATGGGGGTGCCGGCGTGCGCGGCGGCGCCGAAGCGGTCGAGCCAGTGGTCCGCGGCCCGCTCGGCGGCCGGACGGGACAGACCGTGCACGGCGCCGAGGCGGGTGAGGTATCCGGCCGCGGTGAAGGGCAGGGCGGCAGGGAACCGTTCGGGGACGTAGGCGGTGCGGGGGCGGCCCGTGACCCGGCCCTCGGTGGGGGCGTCGACGCGGGCGAGCAGGCGCAGCAAGGTGGACTTCCCTGTCCCGTTGGCGCCCGAGACGCGGGTGAGCGTGGCGGGGGCAGGCCGCAGGGTGACGTGGCGCAGCACCCAGGGGCCGCGTAATCCGTAGCGGCGTCCCACGTCCTCGAGGTGGAGATCGCGTTCCATGGAGAGCATCTTCTCGTAGGTCAAGTAGCCTGCGCGGGTGAGTGAGAGTCCGTTCCAGACCGAGCCGAACCCTCGCGACCAGGCGCCGCAGTTCGTGCTGCCCCTCGTCGTGCGGGTGGAGAAGTCCGCTCCCCCCGCGCGCGTGGACGCCCTGGAGACCGCCGCCCGCGCCGTGCTCGTGATGCTCGGCGACGCGCGGTCCGTCGGGGACGGCGAGTGGGCGCAGGTCATGCGGGACTGGCAGGACGCCCGGATCCGCAAGGTGGTGCGGCGGGCCCGGGGCGCGGAATGGCGTCGGGCGGCGGAACTGCCGGGCATCACCGTCACCGGGAAGTCCGCGGAGGTGCGGGTGTTCCCGCCCGTGCCGCTGGACGGCTGGCCGAAGGAGCTGGCGAAGCTGCAGGTCTCGGGAACCGACCTCGACGACCCCGAACCGCCCGCCGCCGTGGAGCCGGGGACGGCGGTGCTGTGGATGAGCCCCGAGGTGGACATGTCGGCGGGGAAGGCCATGGCGCAGGCCGGACACGGCGCGCAGCTCGCCTGGTGGGAGCTGTCGGACGCGGAGCGGACCGCGTGGCGCGAGGCGGGCTTCCCGCTCGCCGTGCGGTCCGCGCCGCCCCAGCGCTGGCGAGAGCTGACGGCGAGCGGACTGCCGCTGGTGCGGGACGCTGGGTTCACCGAGATCGCACCGGGCAGCAGCACGGTCGTCGCGGACCATCCGGCTCTGCGCGCCCGCTGACCCCTCACACCCCTCGCGGCCCCGCTGTCACGTCGCGGGCGGCTTCCCCTCGCCGCTCCGCTTGCTCCCGGCCGGTGGCGTCCGCGGGGCCGAACCTCAAATGTTGCTCTGAAGCGGGGCGGGGTGCGGTTCGGGCGCGGACTGCTGGGTCATACCACCGTCACCGTGCAGGGGGACGAAGGAGGCGGTGACCATGATGCGACTGGGAACGGGGATCGGCTGGCGGCCGGAGATCGCGGACGTCGTGGAGCGCATGCAGGGCATCGACTGGGTCGAGGCCGTCGCCGAGAACGTGTGCCCCGGCCATCTGCCCGACTCGCTGCTGCGGCTGCGCGAGCGCGGGGTCACGGTGATCCCGCACGGCGTGTCCCTCGGACTCGGCGACGCGGAGCGCCCCGACGCGGGCCGGCTGGCCGCGCTCGCCGAACGGGCCGAAGCCCTCGGCTCGCCGCTGATCACCGAGCACATCGCGTTCGTCCGCGCGGGCGGCCCGCTGACGGCGTCCGCGCGGCTGGAGGCCGGGCATCTGCTGCCCGTGCCGCGCACCCGGGACGCGCTCGACGTGCTGTGCGAGAACGTGCGCATCGCGCAGTCGGCGTTGCCCGTCCCGCTGGCCGTCGAGAACATCGCCGCGCTCGTGTCGTGGCCCGGCGAGGAGATGACCGAGGGACAGTTCCTGTACGAGCTGGCCGACCGCACCGGTGTGCGCCTGCTCATCGACGTCGCCAACCTGCACACCAACCACGTCAACCGAGGTGAGGACCCCGCCGAGGCGCTCGCCGAGCTTCCGTTGGAGGCCCTCGCCTACGTCCACGTCGCGGGGGGCTTCGAGCGGGACGGCGTCTGGCACGACAGCCACGCCCACCCGGTGCCCCGCCCGGTCCTCGACATCCTCACCGACCTCGCGTCCCGGGTGTCGCCGCCGGGGGTGCTGTTGGAGCGGGACGACAACTTCCCCGAACCGGGGGAACTGGAAAGGGAGTTGGGTGCGATCCGGGCAGCCGTTGAGCTCGGCGCGGTCCTTCGCGGCGCGACCGTGTCGGCCGGGGCAGGCCTCGTGCCCGCGGCCCCGGCCGCACGGATCGCCGTCCCGGCGCGGACCGGAGCTGCCGACCCGGCGAACGCGGTCGAGGCCGGGGCCGAGGCCGAGGCCGAGGCCGTGGCCGTGGCCGTGGCCGGAACCGCAACGGAAACCGCCGTCGGAAGGGCGCCTGCGACCGCTTACGCAACAGTTGCGGGTGCCCCCGGGAGCGTCGTTGCGGCCGGGGCAGCAACCGGTTACGCAGAAGTTGCGGCTACAGCCGACACGGCAACCGCTTACGCAGAAGTTGCCATCGCGACCAGCACAGCAACCGGTTACGCAGAAGTTGCGGCCCCGGTCGACGCAGCAACCGGCTACGCGCAGATTGCCGTCGCTGCCGGGGCTGCCCCGGCCGCCGCTGCCAACACGGCGGAGCGGACCGCTCCCGGCGAGGCGACTCGTCAGCGTCTCGGCCTCGCCCAGACGGCCCTGCTGTCCGCGCTGGTCGCCGGGACACCGGTTCCGGAAGGTTTCGACCGGGTGCGACTCGGCGTCCAGGCGCGAGCGTTGGCGGCGAAGCGGGCGGACGTGGTGGCGAAGGTGGCGCCGGAGCTGCCGCTGATCCTGGGAAGCGGTTACCGAGCGGCTTTCGTCGCCTACGCCCACGGGCATCCGATGCACGCCGGCTACCGGCAGGACGCCCTCGACTTCGCCGCGCAGCTCCTGAGGGACGGCCGCCCGGCGGAGGGGCGGGCGCGCCGTGAGCTGCGCCGCTGGTGGCTGGACCGCTCGGGTCCCGCCCCGCGCCGCCGGAGGACACGACTCGGCCTCGGTCCGGTCCTCGGCCACGGACTCGGCGTCAGTCTCCGTCTCGGCCTCGGACAGGCAGGACGGTCACTGACCCGCCGCTGACACGGCGTCCGGCATCGCCGGTCGCCGGACCACCGGCACTTTCCCCGGACTGCGGCACCGCCTCCGGGACCGCCGTGACTCCGTCCGTCACCTTCCGGGACCGCCGGCAACGCCTCCGCGACTGCCGTCGGCGCCGCCGCCTGGCCCGACGCCGCCGACACAGCCCCCGGGGACAGCTCGGAGTGTGCCGGGGTTAACACCGCACGTGCCGCACGGCACACCCACAACCGTTTACCGCCCGTTTTCCCCACTTTCACCACTCCTCCACACCTTCGGTTTCACCTGATATGCCCTGGGATCCAACTGTTCACCGGTGAGCGGAAATGCACACAACCGGCGCAGTAACATTCCAGAACATCCAGTTCCGCTACCGAAGCGCACTTGCGTGCAGTGCCGCGAGCAGGAGGCGCCATGCGACCGCGACCCCCGGTCCAGGGCAGAGGAATCTTCAGCGGTACCGGGCTCATCATCACGTGCCTGGCCGCCACTCTCGCAGCGCTGGTCTTCCCGATCTGGTCGTACGCCGACCGGGCGGACACGGGTGTGAACGTGCTCAACGCGCAGACCGTGTCGACGCAGTACGGACCGCTGTCCGCGCTGGACCGGGAGTTCGTCACCAAGGTCCGCCTGGCCGGGCTGTGGGAGCTGCCCGCCGGCCGGCAGGCGGAGACGAAGGGCACCACCGAGGCGGTGCGCACTGCGGGCCGGCACCTCGTCGAGGGGCACACCTTCCTGGACGAGCGGGTCCGCGCCGTCGCCTCCCAGCTGGGCCTTCCGCTGCCGAACGTGCCCAACGACCAGCAGCAGGGCTGGCTGGGCGAGCTGACCGCGGCCCAGGGCCGCCAGTACGACTGGAAGTTCGCCAACATCCTGCGCCTCGCACACGGCAGGGTGTTCTCCGTCGTCGCCCAGGTGCGGGCGAGCACCCGCAACTCCCTGGTCCGGGCACTCGCCGACGACGCCAACACCACCGTGCTGGACCACATCAAGGTGCTGGAGGCCACCGGGTACGTCGATTTCGACGCCCTCGCCCGGGACATGGCCGCCGACGTCACGCCGCCCCTCAACCGCTCACCCGCCCCGCCGGGGCCGACGACCGATCCCGGACCGGTCGTGCCGCTCACCGCGTCGCCCGACCCCACCTATCCGCTGCCGCCCGCCGCGGCCAGTCCGCCGCCCGTCGGCTGAGCCTCGCCGGCGCCCGCACTCCGCGCCACGGGCCCGCCCCCCACTCCACGGGTCCGCGCCCCCACCCCACACTCCCCATCCCGCACCCGCGCACCCCCCGCACCCCCACACCCCGGTGACGGAGCGTCACCCACCGCGCCCCACCAGGCGCGGACGAGATCCGAGCCGTCCGAGACGTCGGAGCCGTCCGAGCCTGCCCCCGTACCCGGCTCCAGGCGCACGGGCGCCCGCCAGGTGGGGGCGCGCTGCACCAGCCGGGGGCGCACAAGGGGCATTGGCGGCGACACCCGTCACCGGTGCTTGCCTTCCCCCACAACCGCACCAAACATCCCTTCTGTCGCCGCCGTGCATCGAAGGGACCCCCGATGAGAGCCGCCGCCCTCCACTCGGCCGCAGGAGCCCTGCTGCTGACCGCCCTCTCCGCCGTCCCGGCGGGCGGCGTCCCGGGCACGGCCGCCCCACGGTCCCCGGCGTCCGGGGTGGCGCTCGCCGCCGCACGGGCCGCGGCGAAGGGCGTCGTCTTCGGGGCCTGCGCCGAGGCGGAGGAGCTGCCCGCGGCCATGCAGTGCGGCACGGTCGCCGTACCGCTGGACTACGCCCGTCCGGACGGCAGGCAGATCAAACTGACCGTCAGCCGCGTGTCGGCCACCCACCGGGACCCGCACAACAGCAAGCACCGGGTGCCCCGGCAGGGCGCCCTGGTCTTCAACCCGGGCGGTCCCGGCGGCTCGGGGCTGTACTTCCCGCTGATCGGGCTCCTGCCGGAGTGGAAGCGCATCGGGGCGGCCTACGACCTAGTCGGCTACGACCCGCGCGGGGTCGGCCGTTCGGCGCCCCTGTCCTGCCAGGACCCCAAGCGTTTCTTCAAGGGCCCCTCCCCCGCGCCGACGCATCCCTCGGAGTCGTACAAGCGGGAGCGCATCGCGCAGGCCAAGGCGTACGCGCAGGGCTGCGCGAAGCGGGCGGGCGCTGCCCTGCGGCACTACAACTCGCTCAACAACGCCCGCGACCTGGACGTGCTGCGGGCCGCGCTGGGCGAGGAACGGCTGACGTTCATGGGCGCGTCGTACGGCACCTACTTCGGGGCGGTGTACGCGACGCTGTTCCCGTCCCACGTGCGGCGGATGGTGTTCGACGCGGCCGTGAACCCGGACCCGGCGCAGATCTGGTACCGCAACAACCTCGACCAGTCGATGGCGTTCGAGAGCCGCTGGACGGACTTCCGCGAGTGGATCGCCGCCCACGACGACGTGTACGGCCTCGGCGACACCGCGGAGGAGGTCCTCCTCAGCTACGAGCGCGCGCAGGCCCGGCTGGCCGCGGAGCCGGCCGGCGGCAAGGTCGGGCCGGGCCAGCTCCAGGGGGCGTTCCTGCAGGCCGGGTACTACGACGACTACTGGCCCGCCCGCGCGCAGGCGCTGTCGCAGTACCTCAAGGGCGATCCGAAGCAGCTGATCGCGCAGGCCGGTCCGGTGCAGGGGGCGGCGGCGGAGGCGGAGAACGCCAACGCGGTGTACACGGCGGTGGAGTGCAACGACGCGCCGTGGCCGACGGACTGGAAGGTGTGGGACCGCGACAACACGCGCCTCGCGCGCGTCGCGCCGTTCGAGACCTGGGACAACGTGTGGGCGAATCTGCCCTGTGCGTACTGGCCGGCGCCTCGGCAGCGGCCGCTCGACGTGCGGACGGGTCCGGGCGAGCTGCCGCCGACGCTGATCCTGGCCGCCGAGCGCGACGCCGCAGCGCCCTATGACGGGGCGCTCGAGATGCACCGCCGCCTGTCGGGATCGGTGCTGGTGACGGAGCGGGACGCAGGCGCCCACGGCATCGCGGGCGGTCCCAACCGCTGTGTCAACGGGCATCTCGAGGCGTATCTGCTGGAGGGGAGGCTCCCCGCCCGGCGCTCCGCCTGCGCGGCGCATCCGGAGCCGAAACCGATCGCGTCGCGCTGAGACGCCGCCGTCGCAGCGCAGCGACGCAGGGGCCGCGTGGAGCCGTCGCTCCCACGCGGCCCCTGCGCGTCCACGCAGCCCCTCCGCGTGCGGGCACGTGCGGTGCCACGGCCCCTTCGGGGCGTCAGGCCAGCCCGGCGACCAGATCCGCCACGGACTTGCGGCGGCCCGTGTAGAACGGGACCTCCTCGCGGACGTGCATACGGGCCTCCGAGGCACGCAGGTGGCGCATGAGGTCGACGATGCGGTGCAGCTCGTCGGCCTCGAAGGCCAGGATCCACTCGTAGTCGCCGAGCGAGAACGAGGCGACCGTGTTGGCGCGGACGTCGGGGAAGCCGCGGGCCATCTTGCCGTGGTCGGCGAGCATGCGGCGGCGGTCCTCGTCGGGCAGCAGGTACCAGTCGTAGGAGCGCACGAAGGGGTAGACGCTCACGTAGTCGCGGGCCGTCTCGTCGGCGAGGAACGCCGGGATGTGCGAGCGGTTGAACTCGGCGGGGCGGTGCAGCGCCATGTTCGACCAGACCGGCTCGAGGGCGCGGCCCAGCTTCGTGCGGCGGAAGAGGTTGTACGCCTCCTGCAGCTGGTCGGCGGTCTCGGCATGCCACCAGATCATGAGGTCGGCGTCGGCGCGCAGACCGGACAGGTCGTACGTGCCGCGGATCGTCACGTCCTTGGCGGCGAGCTGGTCGAACAGCTCCTGCACCTCGTCGGCGAGGCCCGTGCGGTCCTCGGGCAGCGCGTCCTTCAGCCTGAAGACGGACCACAGGGTGTAACGGATGACCTCGTTGAGGTCCTTGGCCAGCTTGCCCTTGTTCGGGATCCTGCCGGGCTCGGTGGTGGAGGCGTCGTCACTCATGGCTCTCATTCTCCCGCTCCGCCGTGCAGACTCTGCACCGGGTCGGCCGCGAGGCGGCGTGCCGTGCTCAGGTCGCCGCCGACCTGGTCGGCCGCGGCGTACGCGCTCGCGATGCAGGCCGGGATGCCCACGCCGTCGTACTGCGCGCCGCACACGGCGAGGCCGGGGAGTTTCGCGACGTGTGCGCGGATGCGGGCCACGCGCGCGTGGTGGCCGACCGGGTACTGCGGCAGGCCGTCCGTCCAGCGGGTGACGCGGGTCTCGACGGGCGCGGCGGCCAGGCCGGTGGCCTCGCGCAGGTCGTGGCGGGACACGGCGACCAGGTCGGCGTCGTCGCGTCCCAGGATGTCCGTCTCGCCGTGGCGCCCCACCGAGGTGCGCAGCACGAGCGTGCCCGGGTCCTCGTCGGCGATCCAGCCCCATTTCTGGGAGGCGAACGTGGACGCCTTGATGGTGTGTCCGTCGACGGGCGGGACGAGGAAGCCGCTGCCTTCGGGCAGGGCGGTCCCGGCGCGCCGGTAGGCCAGGGTGATCAGCGCCATGGAGGCGTACTCCACCGTGCGCAGTTCGGCCGCGGCCCCGGGGGCCTCGGCGGCGAGCAGCCGGGCGGCGGCCGGTGCCGGGACGGCGACGATCACGGCGTCGGCGTGCAGCACCCGCTCCCCGGCGGTGACGCGCCAGCCGCCTGCGGCGTCGCGGTGCAGCCCGCTCACCGGTACGCGCGTGTGGATCTCTCCGCCGCGCGCCTCGACGGACGCGGCGACCGCGAGCGGCAAAGAACCCACGCCGCCCTCGATCCCCATGAAGACCGGCCCCGTCTGCTGGTTCGCTGCGGCTCTGGCCTGGATGCCGCGGACGGCCTCCGTCAGGGAGGGGTGCTCGCGGGCCGCCTGGAAGAGCTGGGGGACGGCCGAGCGCATCGAGATCCGGTAGGCGTCCCCGGCGTACACCCCGCCCAGCAGCGGTTCGACGAGGCGGTCGACGACCTCGCGGCCCAGCCGGGCGGCCACGTACTCGCCGACCGCCACGTCCTCCCCGAGCGGGGTGCGGGGCAGGTCGGCGTCGCGCTCGATGCGGGCGACGCCCTCCTCGGACAGGACGCCGGACAGGACGCCGCCCATGCCGGGGACGCCCATGACGTGGCCCTTGGGCATGGGGCGCAGGGCGCCGCGGGTCCAGATCGAGGCGGTGGCGGTGGCGGGCGGCTGCAGGCGGTCGGCGAGGCCCGCCTCGCGCGCGAGGGCGACCGCCTCGGGGCGGCGCGCCAGCATCGACTCGGCGCCGAGGTCCACGCGCACGCCCGCGATCTCGCCGGGCAGCAGCTTGCCGCCGACCCGGTCGGACGCCTCCAGCACGGTGACGTCGGCCCCGCGCCCGAGCAGCCGGTGGGCGGCGGCCAGTCCGGCGATGCCCGCTCCCACGACGACGACGTGCTGCCCGGTGCCCGTACCCGTTGCGCTCATGACCCCACTCTCTCAGACCCCACCGACAACGCCGCCGGATGCCGGTGTCCTCCTCGCGTCCCGACCGTGACCAGTTCGGAACCGATCGCCGCCAACGTCCCGGTCCCCACGGGCGTCGAAGAAGCGTCAGTGGTCACGTCATCAGCCGTTCACACCCCGGGGGGACACCCACATGCGCACACGACGTTCCGCAGGACGCCCCACGCGCCGTTCCGCACGGCCCGCGCACGCCCTGGCCGGCCTCCTGCTGGCCGCGGGCCTCGCCCTCACCGGCTGCAGCGACGGCGCGGACGACATGGGCGCGAGCGCCGCGTCCGACAAGGCCGCCGGTGACGCGGCCGTCCGGGACACCGGCGCTGTGGACTCGGACGCGAAGGAGGGGGCGGGCGCGAGCGGCTCCAAGGCCACCGCGGCGCCCAGGCCCGCCGTGAACCGCATCATCCGCACGGCCACCCTGACCGTGCAGGTCAAGGACGTCTCCAAGGCCCTCGACGAGGCGCGTACGACCACCGAGAACGCCGGCGGCTATGTGGGGGACGAGACGACCGTCCGGGACGAGGACGACGCCGAGCGGACCCGTGTGGTGCTGCGGATCCCCGTCGGGAAGTACGACGACGTGCTCGCCGACCTCCAGGGCGCGGGCAAGCTGCTGGAGCGCACGGCGAAGGCCCAGGACGTGACCGACCAGGTCGTCGACGTCGAGAGCCGGATCGCCTCGCAGCGCGTCAGCGTCGCCCGGGTCCGTGAGCTGATGGACCGGGCCGTCAAGTTGAGCGACGTGGTGACGCTGGAGGGGGAGCTGAGCAACCGTGAGGCGGCGCTGGAGTCTCTGCTCGCGCAGCAGGCCTCCCTCAAGGACCGCACGAGCCTTGCGACCGTCACGCTGACCCTGGCGGAGAAGCCGACGGTGGCGGCCGCCGAGGACGACGACCCGGGCTTCGTGGACGCGGTGACGAGCGGCTGGGGCGCGTTCGTGACGGTGCTGCGCTGGATCGCCGTGGCGTTCGGCGCGACGCTGCCCTTCCTCGCGGCGGGGCTGCTGCTCCTGCTGGTGTGGCTGCGGCTGGTGCGGCCGCGCCGCAGGGCTGTGGAGGCGCGCTGGGCTCAGCTGGGCGTTCCGGGGCAGGCCGGGGCCGCTCCGCAGACGTCAGCGGGCCTGGTGGCCGCCTCGCAGAGCGGGAGTGGACAGCCGGAGACCGGGCAGGCCGGGGCCGCCGGCCGGAGTGAGACCGGGCAGGGCGAGGCCGGGCAGGCCGGGGCGGGCAAGGCCGGACAGGCCGGGGCCGGGGCGGGCGAGGCCGGACAGGACTGAACTGCGCTCTCCCCGTAGCGTGTTCGCATGAGCATCGAGCGACTGGTCGTGATCGGCGGCGACGCCGCGGGCATGTCCGCGGCGTCCCGGGCCCGGCGTCTGAAGGGGCCCGACGAACTGGAGATCGTGGCCTTCGAACGCGGGCACTTCACGTCCTACTCGGCGTGCGGCATCCCCTACTGGGTGGGCGGCGACGTGGCCGAGCGGGACGATCTCGTCGCCCGCACCCCCGAGGAGCACCGCGCGCGGGGAATCGATCTGCGGCTGCGGACCGAGGTCACCGAGATCGACGTGGCCGGACGGCGGGTACGCGCGCGTGCGGTGGATTCCGGGGAGCAGTCCTGGACGTCGTACGACAGACTCGTCGTGGCGACCGGGGCCCGCCCGATCCGGCCGGACCTGCCCGGTGCGGACGCGGCGGGCGTGCACGGGGTGCAGACCCTGGACGACGGGCAGGCGCTGATCGACACGCTGTCCCGCGCGCGGGGGCGACGGGCCGTGGTCGTGGGAGCCGGTTACATCGGCGTGGAGATGGCCGAGGCGCTCATCAACCGCGGCTACGAGGTGACGGTCGTCAACCGGGGCAGCGAGCCGATGTCGACCCTCGACCCGGACATGGGGCGACTGGTGCACCGGGCGATGGAGGGGATGGGCATCGCCATGGTGAACGACGCCGAGGTCACCGAGGTGTGCACGACGCCCGACGGCCGGGTGCGGGCGGTGCGCACGGAGGACGCCGAGTATCCGGCGGACGTGGTGGTGCTGGGCATCGGCGTCCGGCCGGAGACGGCGCTCGCGCAGGCCGCCGGTCTGCCGGTGGGCGCGCACGGCGGACTCCTCACCGATCTGGCGATGCGGGTGCGCGGCCACGAGGACGTCTGGGCCGGCGGCGACTGCGTCGAGGTCCTCGACCTGGTCTCGGGCCAGGAGCGCCACATCGCCCTGGGCACCCACGCCAACAAGCACGGGCAGGTCATCGGCGCCAATGTCGCAGGCGGTTACGCCACGTTTCCGGGCGTGGTCGGAACCGCCGTGAGCAAGGTCTGCGATCTGGAGATCGCCCGTACCGGGCTGCGCGAGAAGGACGCGCGCAGGGCGGGTCTGCGCTTCGAGACGGTCACCGTCGAGTCGACCAGTCGGGCCGGTTACTACCCGGGCGCGTCCCCGATGACGGTGAAGATGCTCGCCGAGCGCAGGACCGGCCGTCTGCTGGGCGTCCAGATCGTCGGGCGGGAGGGCGCCGGCAAACGGGTCGACGTCGCGGCGGTGGCCCTGACCGCCGGGATGACGGTGGAGCAGATGACGGCCCTCGACCTGGGCTACGCGCCGCCGTTCAGCCCGGTGTGGGATCCGGTGCTGGTGGCCGCCAGGAAGGCCACCGCCAAGGTGCACGGCAGCGGACGGGAGTAGGGCGGCCGGGACCGGGCGGCGCGGGACTTGGCCGCGCCGCCTCGGACGTGCCGCGTGGTGCGCGCGGCCGGCCCCGCGGGCGCACTCCCGCGCACCCCCGTTCCCGTGGTTCTCAAGCCGTTTCGGTAAGGCGTTTCTGAAACCGTCCCGTTCCGGCATCTCTTGCTCACTGTGTTCCGGTCAGGGGATTCTGAAAGCGTTCCGCTGAGGCGTTTCTCCAGCGGTTCCGGTGTTTCTCAAGCCGTTCCGGTCAGGCGCGGCAGGGCGGAGACCGCGGCGGCGGGGGGCTGCTCCGCCGGCTTGGCGTGGGCGGCCGCGGCGGGCCGCGACCGCAGCCGGTTGCTGACCGCCTCGTCCAGCGTCACCGGGCGCTGCATCTGCGAAGCGAGCCGCCCGGCCTCCTGGCCCAGTCTCGCCACGTCCTCCCACGGCAGCCGGATCACCAGCGAGATCTCCGCCTCGCCGTCGGGCGTGGCGTGCATCGCGGGGGTCATCTGGTCGTTCATCGCTGTTCCTCACGTCGTCCCCGCGACTCGCCTTCCCCGTGCCGCGAGCGGTTGCCGGTTCATACGCACTGCTGGGAAGCCGCGTTCACCGATTCGTCGAACGGATCGGGGGCACTACTTCCTTGTGGTCATCCCCGTGCATGACGTGAACCCCGTGCGCCGCACCCCGGTGGTGACGTACGCGCTGATCGCCGCGAACGTTTTCGTGTTCTGGTTCATGCCGGGCCTGTCCGGCTCCGTGGCGGGCGACAGCAGCCTGGCCCAGACGTGCCATCTGCACGCCTTCCTCGAACACTGGGCGGCCGTGCCGCGCGAGTTGATCGACCATCAGTTCCCGCAGCTCGTCCCCACCGGCGAGGTGCGGGGCGCGTCCTGTCAGCTGGGGCCGCCGGACTACGCCAAGTCACCCGCGCTGCGCGTGTTCACGGCGATGTTCCTGCACGGCGGCTGGCTGCATCTGCTGGGCAACATGCTGTTTCTGCTGATTTTCGGCAACAACATCGAGGACCGCATGGGGCACGTCCGCTTCGCGGTCTTCTACGTCGTGTGCGGCTACGCCGCCTCGTACGGCTTCGCCCTGGTCAACTCCGACTCCACCGATCCGCTGATCGGGGCGTCCGGGGCGATCGCGGGCGTGCTCGGCGCGTACCTGGTGCTGTATCCGAAGGCCCGGGTGTGGGTTCTGGTGCCGTTCCTGGTGTTTCTGCCGCTGCGTCTGCCCGCCTGGCTGGTGCTGGGGTTCTGGTTCGCGCTGCAGGCGGTGTACTCGTCCGGCGAGGGCGTCTCGGGCGCCGGGACCGTGGCGTACGCGGCGCACGTCGTCGGCTTCCTGGCGGGCATGCTGCTCGCCTGGCCGCTCAAGCCCGGCACGCCGGCGCCGCCGGAGCCGCGCGGCCTGCTGTTCGGCAGGCGGGCGCGCCCCCGGCACACCTGGTGACGTGATTCAGCGGGCCGTCTGCGTGTGGACGTACTCGACGAGACGGGTCAGCGCGTCCGGGTCGGTGGACGGCATGACGCCGTGGCCGAGGTTGAAGACATGGCCCTCGAGTCCGGCGGCCGCGTCCAGGACCTCGCGGGCCTTGGTCTCGACGGCCTCGGCGCCGGCGAACAGGACCGTCGGGTCGAGGTTGCCCTGGAGCGCCTTGCCGGGGCCGACCCGGCGGGCGGCCTCGTCGAGCGGGACGCGCCAGTCGACGCCGACGACGTCCGCGCCGGCCTCGCCCATGAGCCGCAGCAGCTCACCGGTGCCCACCCCGAAGTGGATGCGCGGTACGCCGTAGCCCTCGACCGCGCGGAACACCTTCGCGGAGGCGGGCAGCACCGAGCGGCGGTAGTCGTCGGGGGCGAGCGCGCCGGCCCAGGAGTCGAAGAGCTGGACGGCGCTCGCGCCCGCCTCGATCTGCACCTTGAGGAAGGCGGCGGTGATCTCGGCGAGGCGGTCCAGCAGGTCGGCCCAGAGCTCGGGGTCGCCGTACATCATCGCCTTGGCGTTCTCGTACGTGCGTGACGGTCCGCCCTCGACGAGGTAGCTCGCGAGAGTGAACGGGGCGCCGGCGAAACCGATGAGCGGGGTGGCGCCGAGCTCGGCGGTGAGCAGTCCGATGGCCTCGGTGACGTAGGAGACGTCCTCGGGGGCGAGGTCGCGCAGCTGGGCGAGGTCGGCGCGGGTGCGGACGGGGCGTTCGACGACCGGGCCGACGCCGGGCTTGATGTCGAGGTCGACGCCGATGGCCTTGAGGGGGACGACGATGTCGCTGAAGTAGATCGCCGCGTCGACGTCGTGCCGACGCACGGGCTGCAGGGTGATCTCCGTGACCAGCTCGGGCCGCATGCAGGACTCGAGCATCGGGACGCCCTCGCGGACCTTGCGGTACTCGGGCAGCGAGCGTCCGGCCTGCCGCATGAACCACACGGGCGTGTGCGGCACGGGCTCACGCCTGCACGCCTTCATGAAGGCGCTGTCGTAGGTCGCTGTCGGCTGCCGGCCCGCCGGGCTCTCGTTCGCACTCACGACGGCAAGTCTCGCACGGCGCGGCAGGCCCCGCGGCCGCCCCCTCGCAGCCCGCTCGCCGCCTCGTCGCCGTCCCCGCTCGGCGTGCAGGGCCGGTTCCCGGCGCGGGCGGGACGTCCCCGTGCCGCGCCCGCGCCGGGAAGCCTGCCTCGGCCCGTGCGGGTCGCGGGCGTGCGCGGTCCGTGCGCCTGTTCGCCCAGCGCGCACCCGTCCGCAGGCCCCGCGCGGGTGTCTTGCCCTGCGCGAAGCCCCCGTTCCCCTTAATCTTCCCCGCATGGCTGCGGCTCAGGGACGACTGTCGGACGACGCTGGCGGGATGGATGACGCGAACGAGGGGGATCGGGACGGGGGCAGGTCGGCTCCGTCGCCGTTCCGGTCCGCCGTCGACGGGCTGAGAACGGCCCGGCTGCGGCCGCAGATCGAGATCGAGCCGACGCCGGCCCCGAAGCGGCTCGCCCCCTTCGCCCACGCGCTGGAGGCGACGGTCGTGGACGGCGAGCAGGACCTCGCGGACGGCCGGCTGGTGCTGCTGCACGATCCGGCCGGGCACGACGCCTGGCGCGGAACGTTCCGCCTGGTCACCCTGGTGCGGGCGGAGCTGGAGCCGGAGATGGCCGCCGACCCGCTGCTGCCCGAGGTGTGCTGGTCGTGGCTGACCGGCGCGCTCCAGGCGCGCGGGCTGACGTACGGGGAGCCGAGCGGGACCGTCACACGGGCGAGTTCCCATTACTTCGGGGGGCTGGCGGAGCGTCCGGCGGCCTCGCAGATCGAGATCCGGGCGTCCTGGACGCCGCGCGAGGGCCTCGGCGGAGTCCCGGACACCGGGGCGCACCTGTCGTCCTGGTGCGACCTGCTGGCACAGGTGGCCGGGCTGCCGCCGGCCGGACCCGGCGACGCGTCCGTGGTGACCCTCCCGCAACGCCGGGGGCCACACTCACGTTGACCATCTCTTTGTCGATACGGCCATTTTCGATCCCGTCCGACACCCACTTAAACCGACTCGATCTTCGGATGATCGATCGCGTGTCCGAATTGCACAGATTGTTACTCACTAGATCGTGATCATTCTCTAAAGGACCCCGGGTTCGCTGCCGAAGACGACTGTGACCTTGAAAGCACGGTTCGTCCCGGCTTCCTCCCCACGAGCCCCCCGCGAACCGGCTCCCGTCCCCCCATCCAGGAGGCCTGGTGTCCGTTCTCCTCGAGCAGCCCGCAAGCCTGGTCGCCTACCGCCCGAACAAGCCCACCGCCATGGTGGTCGTGGCCGACCCGCGCGTCCGCTCCACCGTCACCCGTCACCTGTGGGCGCTCGGTGTGCGCGACGTCATCGAGGCCTCGTCCGTCGCGGAGGCTCGTCCCCGCATCGGCAACCCCCGCGACATCTGCGTCGCCGACGTCCACCTGCCCGACGGCTCCGGCCTCACCCTGCTGTCGGAGACCCGCGCCGCGGGCTGGCCCAACGGGCTCGCCCTCTCCGCCGCCGACGACATCGGCGCGGTGCGCAACGCCCTCGCCGGCGGCGTCAAGGGCTACGTGGTCACCGGCACCCGCACCAACCTCGGCCTGCCCGGCCGTCCGGGCGCCGCCCCCATGGGCTCCGCCGCCCGCATGCACCGCCGCCCCCCGGGCGCCCCGAGCCACCCGGGCGGCTACCGCGAGCTCTCCGGCCGTGAGGTCGAGGTGCTGCGACTGGTCGCGGAGGGTCAGTCCAACAAGGCCATCGGCGTCTCGATGGGCCTGTCCGCGCTGACCGTCAAGAGCCACCTCGCCCGCATCGCCCGCAAGCTCGGCACGGGCGACCGCGCCGGCATGGTCGCGGTGGCCCTGCGGACCGGCATCATCCACTGAGACCCGCCCGGCCCCGGCGTCCCGGACTTCCCCCCGGCCCCCCGGACCGCCGGATCCCCCGATCCCCACGACCCGTCGGATCCTCACCTCCCGCGGGAGGCGCCGCCCCGTCCCCACCGGCTCCTCTCGTCCTCTCCCCGCAGTGCCCCGGCCTGACCGGTTTACGACCCTGCGCCGCC
>NZ_JBEPBI010000109.1:0-25321 GCF_040299045.1 Streptomyces sp. NPDC001027 | reverse complement strand
GTTCTGCCAGATGTGCTTGGCCTCGCGATACTCGTTCAAGCCGGACGGCCCCAACTCCCGCCCCACACCCGAACGCCCGAAACCGCCCCACTCCGTTGCGCATCGCGCATCCAATTGCTTGTGATGGAACAATGTCGGCTGACCTGACGCACGTCAAGACATTGGCGGATGACGATTTCAGTCCGCGAGCAACCGTTGTGCCCCCTCGCCCGGACGGGTCACTCGGCGCCGGTGGCGAGCCGCGCCGGGATGCAGAGCGGCTGGTTGGGGCGTTCTCGCCCGGTCGGCGCGAGGGACGGCGCGAGGCGTACGAGGACGGCCTCGCGCCGCGCGCCCGGGCACACGAGCGCGCCCGCCCGGCCGTGCCGTCGGACCGGGAGCGGGCGCGCGTCGTGCAGACGAGGGTCAGAAGCCCCGGTCGATCCACTCCTGCAGATGCGGGGCCTCCGCCGCGACGGTGGTCGTGTCCCCGTGACCGGTGTGCACGGTCGTGTCACCCGGCAGGGTCAGCAGCCGGTCCCGGATGGAGTCGACGATCGTCGGGAAGTCGCTGTACGACCTTCCCGTCGCTCCGGGGCCGCCGGCGAAGAGCGTGTCCCCGCTGAAGAGGGCCCGCAGCGCGGGCGCGTAGAGGCAGACCGCGCCCGGGGCGTGGCCCGGGGTGTGCAGCACGGTCAGTTCGACGCCGCCCACGGTGAGGACCTGGCCGTCGGCCAGCTCGCCGTCGGGCGCCCGGTCGGGGTGGGTCTGCTTCCACAGCGGCAGGTCGTCGCCGTGCAGCAGGATCGGTGCGCCGGTGCGGTCCGCGAGGGCGGGCGCTGCGTCGATGTGGTCGTTGTGGGCATGGGTGCACACGATGGCCCGCAGGGTGCGCCCGCCGAGGGCGTCGGCGATGGCCTCGGCGTCGTGCGCCGCGTCGATGACCACCGCCTCCTCGGCGTCGCCGACGATCCACACGTTGTTGTCCACGTCCCAGACCCCGCCGTCCAGCGAGAAGGTGCCCGAGGTGACGAGCCGTTCGACGGTGACGCCGGCCATCAGAACGTCACCACCGAGCGCAGCACGTCGCCGCGGTGCATCCGCTCGAAGGCCTTCTCGACCTCGTCCAGGGCGATGGTCTCGGTGACGAAGGCGTCCAGATCCAGACGGCCCTGGAGGTAGAGGTCGATGAGCATCGGGAAGTCCCGGCTGGGCAGGCAGTCGCCGTACCAGGAGGACTTCAGGGCGCCGCCGCGACCGAAGACGTCCAGCAGCGGCAGCTCCAGCTTCATCTCGGGCGTCGGCACGCCGACGAGGACGACCGTGCCGGCCAGATCGCGGGCGTAGAAGGCCTGGCGGTACGTCTCCGGGCGACCCACGGCCTCGATCACCACGTCCGCGCCGAAGCCGCCGGTCAGCTCGCGGATCGCCTCGACCGGGTCGGCCTCCCGGGCGTTCACGGTGTGGGTCGCGCCCAGCTTCCGCGCGGTCTCCAGCTTGAGGTCGTCGATGTCCACCGCGACGATTCTGGACGCGCCCGCCAGATTCGACCCGACGACCGCCGCCGCTCCCACCCCGCCGCAGCCGATGACGGCCACGCTGTCACCGCGCCCGACCTGTCCGGTGTTGATGGCCGCGCCGATGCCCGCCATCACGCCGCAGCCGAGCAGTCCGGCCGCGGCGGCGGAGGCGGCCCGGTCGACCTTGGTGCACTGTCCGGCCGCCACCAGCGTCTTCTCCGCGAACGCGCCGATGCCGAGGGCAGGCGAGAGCTCGGTGCCGTCCAGGAGGGTCATCCGCTGCTTCGCGTTGTGGGTGGCGAAGCAGTACCAGGGACGGCCGCGCAGACAGGCCCGGCACTGCCCGCACACGGCACGCCAGTTGAGGATGACGAAGTCACCGGGGGCGACGTCGGTGACGCCCTCCCCCACGGACTCCACCACTCCGGCGGCCTCGTGGCCGAGCAGGAAGGGGAAGTCGTCGTTGATGCCGCCCTCGCGGTAGTGCAGATCGGTGTGGCAGACCCCGCAGGCCTCGACCTTCACCAGCGCCTCACCCGGGCCCGGGTCCGGCACCACGATCGTTTCCAGGCTGACGGGGGCGCCCTTGCCCCGCGCGATGACGGCACGGACCTGGTGTGTCATGGCCACTCCTCAACTGATACGAGCACTGCGACGACTGCGGGAACCCATGAGCGCCCGCGAGAACGGCGAACCGAAGTTGCTTATTACGGCACACAGCTCATGGATCGCAACAAGCATCATGGAGGGCCGACCAGCGGTCAAGGAGTCGGCGTGCCGCGAAACCCGCCGAGGGGGCGCGAACACCGAAGGGCGCCGCCCGCTCGGTGAGCGTGGCGGCGCCCCGGGCGCGGTGCGGGCTACTTCCTGCTGCGCCGCAGGAGCAGGAAGACGAGGGTAGCCGCCGCGGCGAGCCCGACGACCGCCTTGCGGTGGTCGCGGACCGGCTCGGGCGCCTTGTCCTGCCACAGCTGTTCGGCCTGTTCCGCCCTGCTCCTGACCTGCCCCGCGGCCGCGGCCGCCTTGTCCTTCACGGGAGCGGGCACCTTCTCCTCCAGGGCGTGGGCCGCCTCGGCCGCCTTCGCCCTGGCCTGCTCGGACAGGTGCGTCGCCTTCGCGCCGGCCTGTTCCTTCAGCTCGGCGGCCTTCTCCTGGGCGCGGGCCTTCACATCCGCCTTCGCGGCCAGCGACTCGACCGTCGCGCCGAGCTCATGGCGCGTCCGCTCGACCCGGTGGCGCAGCTCGTCGGGGCCCGCGGGCTCGTTCTGGGAGGGCTGGGTCATCGTCGTGCACTCTCCTTGATCTCCGACACATCGGCCTTCACGCTTTCCACGGCACGCTCGGGCAGCGGCGGCGCGGCGCGGCCGACCTGCTTCTTGCCGGTCAGCGCCAGCACGGCGGTGATCACCGCCAGCACACCCGTGACGATCAGGGCGGCGGCCCACACGGGGAGCGGCACGGCGAGCCCGGCGATCGCGGCGGCGATCAGCGCCTGCAGGGTGAGGACGCCGAAGAGCCCGGCCCCGCCGAAAAGCCCGCCGCCCTTGCCGTACCGCTTTCCCTTCTCGACCATCTCCGCCTGCGCGAGCCGCATCTCGCCGCGCACCAGGTCGCTCAGCTGTTGCGAGGCGCGTTGCACCAGTGCGCCGACCGACTCGCCGCCGTCCTCGGCGCCGCGAGCGCCGTGGCCGCCGGTCATGCCGTACCGGCCCGTCTCGGCCATCGTCATCACCCCTTTTCATCATGCGGTGCCCGCCGAGTACCCGCCGACCGGCGAGAAAGGCATACGGACCGCACCGCGCATACGACCGCCCCGCGCACACGGACTGCGCACCGGACTACGGCACACGCAGAGCCGGGCAGGTCGCGTGTCAGGGGGCGGCGACCGCGCACGTGCGCACTGCGGTGACGTAGTTCAGCTGCGGCCCGTATCCGGCGAAGGTCGCCTGGCCGCCGGGTGCGACGCGACGGCAGGGCGCCGGCTGCCCGTCCAGGTACTCGACGGTGACGTCCTGGGAGGCGGCGCAGTCGTTGACGACGATGGTGTAACGCCAGTCCGAGCGGTAGCTCACGCAGTCGGGCGCGGGCTCCGGAGCGGCGTCCGCGGCCCGACCGACGCCGCCGGCAGCGGCGGCGGCGGGGAGGAGCCAGGCGAGTGCGGCCACGGCGAGGACGCCCGCGCGCAGGGAAGGACGAGTCATGGCATGCCCCTTGAGGGTCGAGAGGAACGGTCGGGAGGAGCTGGACGGGCGTCATCCTCACGGCCGTGACGGTTCTTGCGCAAAATGATGCAAGGAATTTCAGACATGGTTCAGGGTTGGACTTGACGGGTGTCCGCCGGCCGGGTGGGGAGCACCCGGTTGGCCCCTCGCCTCGCGCGGTGGCGCGGGTCGTTGCCTAGCGTCGAGGCGAAGGCCACCTCGGCCGGGAGGAGACGCCCATGCCACGCCGCGCCACCGTCGCAGGCATAGCCGCCGCGATCCTGACCGTCGCTCTGCTGAGCGGCGTCGCCCACGCCCAGGATCTCGATTGCAGCGACTTCACCTTCCAGGAGGATGCCCAGGCCGTCTTCGACCAGGACCCCAGCGACCCCAACCGGCTCGACGAGGACCGGGGGCCGGACGACGGCATCGCCTGCGAGGCTCTGCCCCGCCGGACGCTGCCCACCCTGGTTCCCGCGACGAGCAGCCCGGCACCGCGGTCGATCAGCCCCACGCCGGCCGTGAGCAGCCCCGCGCCGGTCGTGAGCAGCTCCGCGCCCGCCTCCAGCAGCCCGGCGCCGTTGCCCACCCTGGGCGTCCGGGGCGGCGCGGGCGGCGCCGTCACCGCCGGTCCGTCCGGCTGGGACGTGGGCATCGGCGCGACCCTGACGACGGCGGGCCTGCTGGCCGCGGCCGGCTGCGTGCGGCGTCGCCGGCGCCGTCTCTGACCGGGGTCACCCCCGCGCGACCAGGTTCTCCGGTCGTCCGGACCAGCAGGGTCAGCCGGGTCGGACCGTGCCGTTGGGATGCCGTCCGGGGCCCTCGGTCTGCGAGGTGAGCGGCGTCGGCGAGAGGACGGTGTCCTCCTCGCCCGGCTCCAGCAGGGTGGCCGCCGCGCCGACGACGAGCGGATCAGGGCGGCCGACCGCCCCGACGTCCTTGGCCGCGTAGTCGACGCGGTGCAGGAGACTGCGCATGGCTTCCAGCCGGCCACGCCGCTTGTCGTTGCTCTTGACGACCGTCCAGGGCGCGTGGTCGGTGTCGGTGGCGCGGAACATCTCGACCTTGGCGGCGGTGTACTCGTCCCAGCGGTCGAGGGAGTCGAGGTCGGCGGGCGACAGCTTCCACTGGCGCACCGGGTCGACCTGGCGGATCGCGAACGGTGTCCGCTGCTCGGCCCGCGACACCGAGAACCAGAACTTCACCAGGACGATGCCGTCCTCGACCAGCATGTCCTCGAAGAGCGGGCACTGCTTGAGGAACAGTTCGTGCTCGCGTCGGGTGCAGAACCCCATGACCCGTTCGACGCCCGCCCGGTTGTACCAGGAGCGGTCGAAGAAGACGATCTCACCCGGCCCGGGAAGATGGTCGACGTAGCGCTGGAAGTACCACTGCCCCTTCTCGCGCTCCGCGGGCCGGGACAGCGCCACGATGCGAGCGCCCCGGGGGTTGAGTCGTTCGGTGAAGCGCTGGATGGTGCCGCCCTTGCCCGCCGCGTCCCGCCCTTCGCAGATCACGACCAGCCGTCCGCCGGTGTCCTTGACCCAGCGCTGCAGTTTCAGCATCTCGATCTGCAGGACGCGCTTGGCCCGCTCGTACTCCCTGCGCCTGACCTTGCGGTCATAGGGGTAGTTCTCGCGCCACGTCGTGATGGGCCGGCCCACGTCGTCGAGCAGCACCGGCTGTTCCGGCCGGCGGTCGTCCACTGTCAGCCCGTCGAGCAGCCGGGCCTCGGCCTCGTCACGATCCATGCGGTCCGCGCCTCCCTGGTGTGCGTCGTGGTCACCGTCGCCTTCCCTGACGCCCCGGCGACATGTGGGTTCCGTGCCGACGTCCGCCCGAAACACGCGGACCGGGCACACCTCGCCGCCCGCCCGACGTGCCGGTCACGGCGGTCGGGGTACACGGAACGGACCATGCAGACCTTCCTGCCGTATCCGGATTTCACCGCATCGGCCGCCGCCCTGGACGCGCGGCGACTGGGCAAGCAGCGTGTGGAGGCCCTCCAGGTCCTGCGCGGCCTGACCGTCGCGGGCTACGGGTGGCGCCGCCATCCGGCGGTGCGCATGTGGACCGGCTACGAGGAGGCCCTGGTGCGCTACGGCCTCGAGATCTGCGGCGTCTGGACGGCGACCGGCCGGGCGGACAGCTGCGCCGCGTCACTGGTGGCCGGATTCGGCGGCCGACGGCCCGGCGTCCGGACCCAGGAGGAGCTCGCCGAGGCGGGCGAGCTGCCGCCATGGCTGGGCGACGGCCCGTTCCACCGCAGTCACCGGTCGGCGCTGGTGCGCAAGGACCCGGCGTTCTACACGGCACGGTTCCCGGACGTCCCCGACGATCTGCCGTACGTATGGCCCGCCTCGGACCGCGACGGCGAACGACCGGCGCAGGGGCGGGCGTAAGCCGCTCGAACCCACGTCGCCGGCGCCGACCGGCCACCGCCGAGCCCGATATGCGCAAGATGTACGCATAGGTCGCATATTGGCGGATACCCGAGCCGCATGGCACGGACACTGAAGCGGCACGGGCGGCACAACGGGCATGGCACGTCGACCCTGGAGGCGGAGCAAGGCCGGGCGCGCGACCCGGGCCCGGACGAGCGGACGCAGGAGCGCTCACCCGCCGCGGGCCCGGACGAGCAGGTGGAGGAGCGGGCCCCGGACAGTCCGGCGAGACTGCCTGGCCACTCCTGGAAAGCGGTGCTCAAGGGCACGCTCAAGGAGTTCAAGAAGGACGAGCTGACCGACCGGGCGGCGGCGCTGACCTACTACGGGATCCTGGCCCTGTTCCCGGCGTTGCTCGCACTCGTGTCCCTGCTGGGGATCGTCGGACAGTCGGCGACGCAGCAGGTGCTCGACAACATCCAGAAGCTCGCCCCCGGGCCCGCCCAGGACATCCTGCGCAACGCCGTGCGACAGATGCAGGGCGGCGGCGGGCTGGGCTCGGTCATGGCGATCGTGGGTCTGGTGCTCGCGGTGTGGTCCGCGTCCGGCTACGTCGCCGCGTTCATCCGCAGCGCGAACGCGGTCTACGACGTCCCCGAGGGCCGGCCGGTCTGGAAGGTGCTGCCCGTCCGGGTCGGCGTCACCGTGGTCCTCATGGTGATGGCGGTGATCAGCGCGTTGATCGTGGTGTTCACCGGCGGCCTCGCACGGCAGGCGGGCACCGCGCTCGGAGTCGGCGACGCCGGACTGACGGCGTGGTCGATCGCCAAATGGCCGGTACTGGTGGTCCTGGTCACGATCATGATCGCGCTGCTGTACCGGGCGGCCCCGAACGCGAAGGTCCGCGGGTTCCGCTGGATCACGCCGGGGAGCTTCCTCGCGCTCCTGATCTGGATGATCGCCTCCGGCGGGTTCGCGCTCTACGTGGCGAACTTCGCGTCGTACAACAAGACGTACGGCACGCTCGCGGGCGTGATCGTCTTCCTGGTGTGGCTGTGGATCACCAACCTGGCGATCCTGCTCGGCCTGGAGTTCGACGCGGAGCTGGCGCGCCAGCGCGCCGTCGCGGGGGGTCACCCCGTCGACGAGGAGCCGTACGTCCAGCCGCGCGACACCCGTAAGTGGGACGAGGAGGACCATCGCCGCCTGGGCTCCTGACCCGCCTCGGCTCCTGACCTGCGGGCGCGGCCGGGCCCCTTGACGGAGCCCGTCGACCTCCGCCGCCCTTCGCCGCCGTTCGTCACCGTTCGTCGACCTCCGTCAGCCTCCGTCGGCCGCCGGGCCCCCGCAGCCATCGGAGTGGAGAGGTCCGGTCGCGATAGGCCGTTCGCCGCCCGGAACGGGACAGGGCGGCGGACGTGACTACCCTTGGCAGGAGTCGCCCATCAGGGGATAAAATCTGACAAAAATTCTGTAAGGAACCGAAGATGGGTCCTCGTGTCAGCCTTCCGGCCGGGAAGGGCCGGTCCCTCGTCCGTGCGCTCATGGCGCTCACGGTCGCCGCCGTCCTGACCCTGTCCGGGGCCTGCGCCGGGGACGGCGGGAGCGGCGGGAGCGGCGACGGGGAGGACAACCCCACGGTCGGCCTGCTGCTCCCGGGCGGCGGAGCCTCCCGCTTCGGGCAGTTCGACCGGCCCCTGATCGAGAAGAAACTCAAGGAACTGTGCCCGCACTGCCCCCTCACCGTCGCCGCCACGCCCGACCCGGCGGTCCAGCGGCAGCAGCTGGAATCCATGATCACGAGGGGGGTGGACGTGCTGATCGTCGCCGCCGTCGACCCCGAGCTGCTGCGCCCGTCGGTCGAGGCCGCGCACCGGGCCGACATTCCGGTCATCGCGTATGACCGGCTCGCACAGGGCCCGATCGCCGGTTACGTGACCTTCGACGGCGCGAAGGTCGGCAAGCTCCAGGGCGAGGGACTGCTGAAGGGCATGGGGGCGAAGGCGGACGGCGGGCAGATCGTCATGATGAACGGCGCCACGACCGACCCCAACGCCGCCTGGTTCAAGCGGGGAGCCCTCTCCGTCCTCCAGGGCAAGGTGAAGGTCGGCAAGTCGTACGACGTCGTCGGCTGGCGGCCGGAGAACGCCTTCGTCGACATGCGGAGCGCCATCTCCGCCCTGGGCGGCGACCGCATCGACGGCGTGCTGGCCGCCAACGACAGCCTCGCCGGCGCCGTGATATCCGCCCTGCGCGCCGCCGAGGTGCGCCCGCTGCCGCCGATCACCGGCCAGGACGCCGACCTCGCGGCCGTGCGCCGCATCGTCCGGGGCGACCAGTACATGACCGTCTACAAGCCCTTCAAGCCGGCCGCCGACGCGGCGGTCGAGATGGCCGTCGCCGTGGGACGCGGCGACTCGGTCGGATCCATCGCCACCGGCACTGTCAGCAACGCCACCACGAAGAACATCCCGGCGGTCCTGCTGCCCTCCGTCTCCGTCACCGTCGACACCATCAAGGAGACTCTGGTAAAGGATGGTGTGTACACCATCGCCCAGATATGTCCGCCGAGTCTCCGGGCCGCCTGCGCCGAAGCCGGACTCCTCTGACGCGCATGGCCGGAACCGACAGGAGGTGGCCCGTGGCGGTTCAGCCCTTGCTGGCGCTGCGCGGCGTCTCCAAGCGGTTCGCCGCCGTCCAGGCGCTGGTGGACGTGGAGCTCGAGATCCGGGGCGGAGAAGTGGTCGCCCTGGTGGGCGACAACGCCGCCGGCAAGTCCACGCTGGTCAAGGTGATCTCCGGCGTCGGGCCCGCAGACCGGGGCGTCATCGAGTGGCGCGGCGCCCCCATACAGATCAGACGCCCGCAGGACGCCCAACTGCTGGGCATCGCGACCGTCTACCAGGACCTCGCGATGTGCGACAACCTCGATGTCGTCGGCAATCTCTTCCTCGGCCGGGAGATCCACCGGCTCGGCGTCCTCGACGAGGTCGAGATGGAGCGCCGCACCCGCGATCTGCTGCACACCCTGTCCATCCGCATCCCCGACGTGCGGGTGCCGGTCGCCGCCCTGTCCGGCGGTCAGCGTCAGGTCGTCGCCATCACCCGTTCGCTCCTCGGGGAACCAAGGCTCCTCCTGCTGGACGAGCCCACCGCATCCCTGGGCGTGGAGCAGACGAGTCAGCTCCTGGACCTCATCGAGCGGCTTCGCGACCGGGGGCTCGGGGTGCTCCTCATCAGCCACAACATGGGCGACATCAAGGCCGTCGCCGACCGGATCGCCGTCCTGCGCCTCGGACGCAACAACGGCGTGTTCGACGTGAACACCGCCTCCCAGGAACAGATCATCGCTTCCATCACCGGCGCGTCGGACAACGCCGTCGGCCATCGCTCGACCCGGGCCGAGGAGACCTGGCCGTGACGGGGAGGGAGAACGGGGCGCGCACCGAGGAGGACGCGTCCGACGGCGGTCGGCTGCGCGACCGGCCCCGGCGGGGCGTCGAAGGCCTCCGCGCGGTCGCCGACGCGGTGGCCCGCCGGCTGCACGCGCACGACCTCGGCCCGGTCCCCGTCCTGCTGGCTCTCGCGGTGACCTGGACGATCTTCCAGGTCCTCGACCCCGCCTTCCTCTCGCCGCGCAACCTGTCCGTGCTCAGCGTCGACATCGTCGGCACCGGCATGATCGCCGTCGGCATCGTCTTCGTGCTGCTGATCGGCGAGATCGACCTGTCGGTGGGCTCGCTCGCCGGTCTCGCGGGCGCCGTGTTCGCGGCGCTCAACGTGAACCTCGGGATGCCGGAATGGCTCGCGGTGATCATCGCGGTGCTCTGCGGCGCGGCCGCCGGGGCGGTGCACGGGTTCTCCTTCGCCCGGATCGGCGTTCCCGCGTTCGTCGTCACCCTCGCGGGCCTCCTCGCCTGGAACGGCGTGATGCTCTATCTGCTGGGGACGGAGACCGCCGTCAACTTCAGCGAGACGGGTCTGGTCGCCACCCTGACCAGCCGCTACTTCAGCTCTGCCGTCGTCACCTACGGACTCGCGACGCTGGCCCCGGCGGCCTGGCTCCTCGCCTCCCTGCGTGAGCGCAGACGCCGCGAAGCCGCCGGGATGCCCTGCCGGCCGGTGGGCGGGATCTGGGCGCGCGCGGGCCTGCTCGCGGTCGTCGCGTTCACCGCCGTCCTGGTCCTGGGCCGGTTCGAGGGACTGCCGCTCGCCCTGCTGATCTTCCTCGCGGTCGTCGTCGCCTCCGACCTGTTCCTGCGTCGGACGCCGTACGGCCGGCAGATCCTCGCCCTCGGCGGCGGCGTGGAGGCGGCCCGGCGATCCGGCCTCGACGTGACGCGCGTGCGGATCGCGGTGTTCGTGGTGTCGGGGACGCTGGCGGCGGTCGGCGGCCTGTTCGTCGCGTCGCGGCTCACCTCGGCGAGCCAGGCGCCGGGCTCCGGCATGCTGCTGATCAACGCCATCGCCGCGGCCGTCGTCGGCGGCACCAGCCTGTTCGGCGGGCGCGGCTCGCCCTGGTCGGCGCTGCTGGGCGTGCTCATGGTCCAGTCGATCGCCTCCGGCATGGCGCTGCTGGGAGTCGAGCCACCGGTGCAGTTCATGGTCACCGGCGGGGTGCTGTACGCCGCGGTGGTCCTCGACTCGCTGGCACGCCGCGCCGCGTACGCCCGGGGACGCCCCTGACGGCACGGCGCACCGCCGTGCCGTCACCGTCCTGGGCGCCCCGTCCTATGCGTCCGGTCTGCGGCGTCCTCGCGCGGCCGCCGATCGAGCCGTTTCCGGCGGACGCCGACGCCGGTCGGCTCAGGACGCGGACGCCAGCCAGTCGCGGTAGCGGGTGGGGGCGATGCGCGCACCGCCGGGCGTGGTGAGGACGTCGCCCTTGACGACGCCGAACATGCCCGCGGCGTCGTCCACGACGACCTCGCGCCCGTCCCCCTTGGCCGCGATGGTCACCCGGCCGAGCTCGTCGAGGGTGAAGACCTCGGGACCGCCGATGTCGCGGACGCCCTGAAGGGGCGCGCCGACGGCCGCCTCGGCGACGGCGGCGGCCACGTCCGCGGCGGCGATCGGCTGGATGGGCGTGCGCGGCAGCCTGACGGTGTCGCCGTCCGTGGTCCAGGACAGGACAGCGTCGACGAACTCCATGAACTGCGTGGCCCGCACGATGGAGTACGGGATGCGACCGGCTTCGAGGAGTTCCTCCTGGAGCGCCTTCGCCCGGTAGTAGTCCAGCTCGGGCACCTGGTCCACGCCGACGATGGACAGGACGACCACGTGGCCGACGCCGACGGTGCGGGCCGCTTCCAGCAGGTTCTCCATCGACGTCCGGAAGAAAGCGGGCGACGCCTCGTCGAACGTCGGCGAGTTCGTCAGGTTGACGACCGTCTCCGCGCCGGCGAGCGCCTCGTCGAGGCCGGTCCCGGTGATGACGTCCACGCCGGTCGACTGCGCGGCCGCCGTCGCCTCGTGCCCCTGTTCGTTCAGCCGCCGGACCACCTGCGAGCCGATCAGGCCGGTACCGCCCAGCACCACGATCTTCATGGCCGTTCCCTTCGTCGCCCTGCACCGCGTGTCCGGACGGCACGCCCACGCCGGAGTCCGCCTCCCTCGCGGGCACACTTAACCGGACATCTCTTATCCGGAATAATACTCGGACAATGAGTGTCCGAGTCAAGGACGTGGGTAAGGTGAGTCGCGTGAAGATGTCGGGCGGGGTCGAGTGGGCGCTGCACTGCTGTGTCGTGCTGACCTCGGTGCACGAGCCGGTCCCGGCCGCCCGGCTCGCCCAGCTGCACGACGTCTCCCCCACCTACCTGGCCAAGCAGCTCCAGGCCCTCTCCCGCGCCGGCCTGATCCGTTCCGTGCAGGGCAAATCGGGAGGTTACGCCCTCACCCGCCCGCCGGAGATGATCACCGTCCTCGATGTGGTGGACGCCGTGGACGGGCCCGGCCCCGCCTTCGTGTGCACAGAGATCCGCCAACGCGGCCCCATGGCCACCCCCGCCGAGGCCTGCACGACCCCCTGCGCGATCTCCCGCGCCATGGCCGCGGCCGAGGCCGCACGCCGCGAGGCCCTCCGGGCCGTCAGCGTGGCCGACCTCGCGGCCGAGGTGGAGTCGGACTACGGCCCGGGCGCCCTGAACGGCATCGCCGCCTGGCTGGGCGCCCCGGGCGGCTGACGCGGTCGAGGCGGTTGGGTCGCTCGAGGCAGCCGCCCATGGGCGCCGGGCCGCCACGCCCCGGCCCGGCCCGGCCCGGCCGGGAGCCGGACACAGGGGCCCGGGACGGCATCGTCTTCGCCGTCCCCGGGGCGTCAGCCGGGCACATCCGTGCCGCGCGGCTCCCCCGGTGGGCGGGCCGCCTGCGGCGGGGCCTTCAGACGTCAGGCGTCGAGCACCGCGGCGACGGCCTCGATCTCGACGAGCTGGTCGGCGTAGCCGAGCACGGTGACGCCCATCAGGGTGCTGGGGACGTCGTGTTCGGCGAACGCGTCGCGGACCACCTCCCAGGCCGTCACGAGGTCCTGCTGCCGGCTCGACGCCACGAGCACCCGTGTGCTGATGACGTCGTGGAGCGACGCGTCGGCGGCGGCGAGCGCCGTCCGCATGTTCTCGACGGCCTTGCGAGCCTGCCCGGCGTAGTCCCCGACCGCCGCCGTGGAGCCGTCCTCGTTCAGAGGGCACGCGCCGGCGAGGAAGATCAGACGGGACTCGGCGGGCGCCGTGGCCGCGTACGCGTACTCGGCGACGTCGGACAGGGCGGCGGAGCGGATCAGGGTGACGGCACGAGGCACGGTCTGCGGGTCCTTTCCCGGGGACGAGGAGCCCGGACATCCTTGCAAGAGGCCCAGTACGGCGCCTCTGCTTTTCCGAACGGCGACACCGGGCACGGGCGTTCAGCCGATGCGCGGTGCGAGGCCGAGACCGCGGCCGAGACCGAGCGCGGCGAGCGCCGCCTCGCCTGCGGCCGCGTGGGCGCCCCCGGCGAGCAACAGGGTCCGGGCGGCCTGATAGGGGCACCCCGCCGCCTCGAACGCCGCCGCCGTGTTCAGCAGTCGCGCCTCGTCGCCGTCCAACAGCGCTTCGGAACGGTCCAGTTGGGCGGTGGCGACGGGGTTGCCTGCGACCGTGCCGCGGGCGGCCCCGATCCGCTCGCGGGCATCCGGGCGCCCGGCCAGCGCCGACGCCTCCGCCCGCACCGTCACGTACCAGTGCAGCCAGACCCACGTGACCCACTTCCACACCCGGTCCGGCGGCGGCGCCACCCGCTCCAGCGCCGCATCGGCGTCCCCCCGGTGGAGCGCCGCCGTCGCGTCGAAGACCGCGCCGTAGCCGTGGCGGTGCTCGGACTCGTGACCGGCCTCGTCGACGATCGCCAGCCACTGCGCCCTGGCCTCTTCGTCGCCGCGCAGCCCGTGGACCATCGCGACGGACGCGGCGGCCGGGCCGAGCGAGAACGACCGCTGCCGGCCGGCGCGCTCCCACGCGTCGAGGAAGCGCGCGCCGCCCGCGAGCACTTCGTCGCCGGCGCCCGCGAAGGCGTCCGCGACCAGCAGCCAGGAGACGGCGTGATGACCGGCCTCGGCCAGCAGCGGATGAGCGGCGAGCCGGCGACCCCACCGCCGGGCCCGGGGCAGCTCGCCCACCCCGAGCGCGGTCGCGGACGCCATGGCGAGGGCGTCCATGCGCTCGTGCGCGGCGGCGGGGGTACGCGGCGCCGCGGCCAGCACGTCGATGCGGCGGGCGGCTGCGTCCGCCGCCCCGAACGGCCGGCCCGCCCAGCTGTGGGCGCCGGAGAGCGCGTCGAGGGCAGCGGACTCGGCCACCGGGTCGTCCGCCCGCCGGGCCAGGTCCACGGCCCGCTCGGCGTGTCCGACCGTCTCGTGCGCGGTGTTGTCCGTGTCGCCCTGGACCGCGCCGAAGGCGTCCGCCACCACCGCGGCCTCGGCCAGCGCCACCGCCGCCCCGGCCGCCGGGCCCGTGTCGCGGCACAGTTCGCGCGCCGCCGCGAGCAGGCCTTCCGCCTCCTGCGCGGTGGGGACCCGTTCGAACGTGCTGGAGAAGCGGTACGCGACGGTGGCGGCGGCCGCCAGGTCACGGCCTGCCGCCTCGGTGTCGCCGGCCCGGCGGGCCGCGTCCGCCGCCGCACGGTGCAGGCGGAGCATGTCGTCGCCGAGCCGGCGGCAGCCGGCCACCCCGGCCGCGCTGCGCAGCGCGGCGGCGGCGCCGGCCGGATCGCCCGCGGCGTCGGCGAGCGCGGCCGCCTGCTCGAAGCGCTGCTGGGCCTCGCCGACCAGGGTGCGGGCGAAGGCCAGGCCGGCCAGGGACCGTGCGAGGCGGCAGGCGTCCTCGCGCCGCTCCAGCAGTTCGGCGGCCCAGGCCAGGGCGGTGCGCAGGTCGTCGGCCGTCGCGTCGAACCGCGTCCGGCGGCCCTCGTCCGCGAACTCCGCCTGCACGTCCGCATGATGGACCGCGTTGACGTCCGCATGGTGCGCGTCCTCGAGGGCGGACGCGGCGGTCAGGCACCAGCCGAGGTGGCGGGAGCGGACCTCCGCCGCCTCGTCGGCGTCGGCCAGTCGCCGGCGCCCGTACTGGCGGACGGTCTCCAGCGCCCGGTACCGGAAGCCCGTCGGCGTCGTCGTGGCGGTCAGCAGACTCTGCTCGGCGAGTCTCGCGAGGCCGTCGGGGACCGCGGCCGGGTCCAGCGGCGCGAAGGCCGCCACCGCGGCCGCCGCCTCGGACGTGAACGGCGCCGCGAACACCGAGATCCGGCGCAGCAGCGCCCGGTCCCGCGGCTCGAGCAGGTCGTGGCTCCAGTCCAGCACCGCCCCCACCGAGCGGTGCCGGTCGTGCGCGCGCGGCCCTCCGGCGAGCAGGCGCAGCTGGTCGGTGAGACCGGCCGTGAGGCCCTGCAGCCCCAGGGCGGGATACCGCGCAGCCGCCAACTCGATGGCCAGCGCCATCCCGTCGAGGCCGGCGCACAGGGCCGCGACGCCCTCGATCGCCGTCGCGTCCGGAGCGCGGCCGGCCGCCGCCGCCCGCTCGACGAACAGCGCGACGGCCTCCGAGTCCTCGCCGTCCGCCCAGGACAGCGGCGGCACCTCGAAGGCCCACTCGAACGGCACCAGCATCCGGGCACGGCTGGTCGCGAGCACCTGCACTCCCGGGCAGGCCGTCAGCAGCCGCTCCAGGAACGGGGCCACGCCCTCGATGATCTGCTCGCAGTTGTCCAGCACCAGCAGGGTCCGATGGTCTGCCAGCGCGGCGAGCACCGTCTCGTCCACGCCGCGCCCCGGCTGCTCGCCCGTGCCCGTCGTCGCCGCGACCGCCGCGCCCACCCGCCGCGGATCGGTGACCGGGGCCAGGTCCACGAACCACGCCCCGTCGGGGAACTCCCCGGCCGTCTGCTCCGCGACGGCCAGCGCGAGGCGCGTCTTGCCCACGCCGCCCGGCCCGACCGCGGTCACCAGCCGGCGCGTCTTCACGGCTTCGGCGAGGTCGGCGCGCTCTCGCGTCCGGCCCACGAACGCCGTCAGCGGCGTCGGCAGCGTCCGCGTCGGGCGCGGCTGGCCGGCGCGGGCGAGGTCGGCGGCACGCCGGGCCAGGGTGCGCCGGTCCGGCGCCCCGAGCTTGCGCAGCAGCGCCGAGACGTGGGACTCCACCGTGCGTACCGAGATGAACAACTGCGCGGAGATCTCCGCGTTGCTGAGGTGCTCGCCGAGCAGCGCGAGCACTTCTGCTTCCCGGGCCGAGATCACTGGAGTGGACACCGGGACATTATCCGTGGCCCCGTCCAAGTGCTGTCCGTGGTGCTGTCCGTGGTGCTGTCCGTGGTGACCACGGAGGCGGTCGGCAGTGTGCCCGGGAGAGGCTGTGACCACGGCGTTCGAGCCCCGGCAGGGCCACCGCGACGCCGCTCGCGACCACGCCGCCGACCGCAGGAGCGACCATGACCGAATCGTCCGCACCGGCGTCCGAGCCCGCCACGGACTCGCGGCCCGAGCCCACGAACGCCGGACCCCGCCCTCGCGCGGTGCGCCGTCGGGACGCCGAGCACCGGCTCGCCCACGACGTCGACGTCTGGGTGGCCAGCGCCTCTGCCGACGGCATGCCCCACCTCGTGCCGCTCTCCTTCTGCTGGGACGGCCGCACGCTGCTCCTGGCTACCCCGGCGGACAGCCCGACCGGCCGGAACCTGGCAGCCTCCCGGACCGCCCGGCTGGCCCTCGGACCCACCCGGGACGTCTGCATGATCGAGGGCGAGGCCGAGGTCCTCGGCATCGACGCCCTGCCGCCCTGGGAGGGCGACCGGTTCGCCGAACGCACCGGCTTCGACCCGCGCACGCTCACCACGCCGTACCGCTGGTTCCGCGTCACCCCGCGCCGCGTCCAGAGCTGGCGCGAGGCGGACGAGCTGAACGGCCGCGAGCTCATGCGCGACGGCCGCTGGCTGGTCTGACCACGCCGGACCGCCGTTCAGCGGACCCCGAGTCATCATCCAAGCACCCACTCTGACGGATCATCGAACAAGGAGCTTTCGCCATGACGAACACTCAGCAGCCCGCCGCCGACAACGCCGCCCCGGAGAGGTTCGACGGGTTCACGGCCGAGGAGCGCGCCGCGATGAAGGAGCACGCCCGGGACCTCAAGACGACCGCGCGCCGCAGTCCGCGCACCGCCAAGGCGGACGCCGAGAAGGACGTGCTGGCGAAGATCGCCGACATGGCGGACGCCGACCGCGTCCTCGCCGAGGCACTGCACCGGATCGTCACGGCGGCCGCTCCGGACCTGGCCCCCAAGCTCTGGTACGGGATGCCCGCGTACGCCAGGAACGGCAAGGTCGTGTGCTTCTTCCAGAGCGCGCAGAAGTTCAAGACCCGGTACGCCACCCTCGGCTTCAGCGACCAGGCGGACCTCGACGACGGCGTCATGTGGCCCACGACGTACGCCCTGACGAAGCTGGACGCCGCCACCGAGGCCCGCATCACCGAACTCGTCGCGAGGGCGGCGGGCTGACGCGCCGGTCCGGGACGGAGGCTCGAGCAGCCGAGCTGAGACAGCGGGTTGAGCGGCGGTGACCGCCGGGGCGATCAATGCGCCCCGGCGCTCCTGCAGTTCAGCCCCCTTCACGTTCCACGGGGAGCCACAGCTCGGCATCGGCCTCGCTCCCGTCCTGCGACAGACGGGTGCGAAGGATCTCGGGGCCGGGACGGCTGCGGTACGGGTTCGAGGGGAACCACTCGGTGAACACGTCCCGCCACAGCACCTGGATGGCCTCCGGCGCCGGCCCGGAGGCGGTGAAGACCGCCCACGTGCCGGCCGGAACATCCAGGCGGGCGGTCCCCTCGGGGGCTGCCGCGGACGTGATCACCCCGTGGTAGTAGTCGAGTTCGGTGCCCTCGGCACGGCTCGGGTCCAGATCGTCGCATACCGAGACGACACCGCCCGGCTCCTGGTCCGAGAGACCCCCCAGCTCCTCCAGGACCCCCGGGTCGATCCCGCGCACGAGGTCGATGATCGCCTGGTTGGGCCCCAAGTGCACCAATGGCGCCCGGGCCTTGAAGCCGACGACGGTGAAGTCCGGCCTGTCCACCACGCGATAGCGCATGCTGCTGCTCCCTTCGACGGTGAGACGGAAGGTCAACCGGGGCTGGGAGACGAGGGCCGCGCCGGTGCGCCGGGCCTCGCCCGGGCCGACGCCGTGCACGGCGCGGAACGCCCGCGCGAACGCCTCGCCCGAGCCGTAGCCGTAGCGGACCGCGATCTCCAGCAGCGGTTCGCGTCCCGCGAGCACGTCGGCGCCCGCGACCGTCAGCCGCCGGCGCCGCACGTACTCCGACAACGGCATGCCCGCCAGCGCGGAGAACATCCGGCGCAGGTGGTACTCCGAGGTGGCCGCGATGCGCGCCAGCACCGCCACGTCGAGGACCTGGTCGAGATGGCCCTCGATGTGGTCCATGGCCTGGTTGAGCCGCTCCAGCACGCCAGGTCCCCTTCCCTTTCGTGATCACCACGCTAGGCGTGCCGCACGCCGGCGGACCCGACATCCTGTGCCCGATCGGATCGGGTGGACGGGGCGCCTGAGATGTGGATCACATTTCGGCTGTCGATGTCACACTCCGGCCCCCTCGTGCCCTCTCAGTTCGCAATGCACCCTCGACGGAAGGCCCAGAGAATGCACGACCCGCTGCCCGGCTCGCCGACGGACTCCGAGTGGGTCGACCCCCATCCGGTGGACGCCGAGCCGGTGAACGCCGAGCCGCTGGACGCCGATCGCGTGGACCCCGGTGTGACGCAGGCGTTCCACGACCACCGTGAGCTGCTGTTCTCCCTCGTCTACAACATTCTCGGCAGTGTCGTCGACACCGAGGACGTGCTGCAGGAGACCTGGCTGTCCTGGGCGGCCCGGCACCGGGCGCCGGACGCGGAGCGGGTCGACCACCCGCGCGCCTACCTGGTCCGGATCGCCGTGAACGCGGCGCTGGCGCACCGGGACGCCGTCGACCGCCGGCGCGAGACCTACGTCGGCCCGTGGCTCCCCGAACCGCTCGTCGGCCCCCTCGCCGCGACTCCCGCACCCGACGACGCGGCGGACGCGGCGCTGCGCGCCGAATCGGTGTCGATGGCCCTGCTGGTGGTCCTGGAGACGCTGACCCCGCTGGAACGCGGGGTGTTCGTGCTGCACGAGGTGTTCGGCTACGCCCACACCGAGATCGCGGAGATCCTCGGCCGCAGCCCGGCGGCGATCCGTCAGCTCGCCCATCGGGCGCGGGAGCACGTGCACGCCCGCCGGCCCCGCTACGAACCCGACGCGCGCCTGCGGCAGCAGGTCACCGAGCGGTTCCTGGCCGCCGCGCTCGGCGGCGACCTCGACGCACTGCTGCGGATGCTGGCCCCGGACGTCACCCTGTGGGGCGACGGCGGCGGCCAGGGGGTGGGGGGTCTGCGACCGCTGCACGGCCGGGACAAGGTCGCCCGGCTGTTCGCCGCCGTCGCGCCCCGGTCGGGCCGGGGACTCCACATCGCCTATCGCAGCGTCAACGGCGACCCGTCCGCGGTGCTGTTCCTCGGCGACACCCCGTACGCCGTCCTCGTCCTCGATCTCACGCCCGACGGCGACCAGGTGTGCGGCATCTACGCGGTCGCCAATCCCGACAAGCTCTCCCGCGTCGACTGACGTCCGCGGCGCCGACCGAACCACGAGGAATCCACGTGATGCGAAGAATGATGTCCTGGCCCGGCGGCAGGACGGCGAAATGGGTCGTCCTCGCCGTCTGGACGCTCGTCCTCGTCCCGGCCGTTCTGCTGGCAGGCAGGCTCGGCGACGTCGAGGAGAACGACAACGCGGCCTGGCTGCCCGGCAGCGCCGAGTCGACCGAGGTCGTCGCCCGGGCCGAGCGGTTCCCGCTCGCCGACACCGTGCCCGCGATCGTGCTCTACGACCGCCCGGAGGGCGTCACGCCCGCCGACATGGCGAAGGCCCGCGCCGACGCCGAGGCGTTCAAGGCCGTCGCGAACGTCGTCGGGCAGCCGCAGGGCCCCGTGCGGGCGCGGGACGGCAAGGCGATCCGGACCGTGGTCCAGGTCCACAAGGACAGAACGGGCTGGGAAGGGATCGGCAAGGTGGTGGACGCGCTCACCGAGGTGGGCGAGACCGACGCCGACGGGCTCGGGTTCCACGTCACCGGACCGGCCGGACAGGCCTCCGACTCGATCAGGGCGTTCAGCGGCGGCGGCGGTCTGACGACGATCACCGCTGCCGTGGTGGTGATCATCCTGCTGCTCACCTACCGCAGTCCGGTGCTGCCCCTGCTGCCGCTGCTGACCGCGGGCGGAGCCCTGGTCACCTCGGAGGCGGTGCTCTACCTGCTGGCGAAGCACGCCGGACTCACCGTCAACAAGCAGACCGGCTTCATTCTGACCGTGCTGGTGTTCGGGGCCGCCACCGACTACGGCCTGCTGCTGATCTCGCGGTACCGGGAGGAGCTGGCACGGCACGACGACCGCCACGAGGCGATGGCGGAGGCGCTGCGCCGGTCGGTCCCCGCGATCGTGGCGAGCGCCGGCACGGTGGCGGTGAGCCTGACGCTGCTGATGCTGGCCACCCTCAACTCCACACAGGGTCTCGGCCCTGCCTGCGCCGTCGGCGTCCTCGTCGGGCTCGCCGCCATGGTCACGTTGACGCCGGCCCTGCTGGTCGTCTGCGGCCGGTGGATCTTCTGGCCGGTGCGGCCGTCGCAGGGGTCCGGCGCGGGCGCCGGACAGGGTGTGTGGGACCGGATCGGCGCCGCCGTCGCCGGCCGGCCGCGGGCGGTGTGGATCGGCGCCGCGCTCGTCCTCGGCGCCATGGCGACGGGGATGCTCGGGCTCAGGGCCGACGGACTGTCCGGTACGGACCAGTTCACCGGCCGACCGCAGTCGGTCGCCGGCGAGGAGATCATGTCCGCCCACTTCCCGGCCGGATCGGGCGACCCCCTCCTCGTCGTGTCCGACGCGGACTCCGCGCAGCGGGTGAGGTCCGCGCTGGCCGCGGTCCCGGGAGTCGCCGACGTCTCGGCGCCGATGGTCGAGGGCACGACGGCGATGGTGCTCGCGGAGCTCGAGGACGACCCCAGCGGCACGGCCGCGATGCGCACGGTCGAGCGTGCCCGGACGGCCGTCCACCGCGTCGAGGGCGCGCGGGCCCAGGTCGGGGGCAACAGCGCGATGCTGCTCGACACGCGCGACGCCGCCGCCCGCGACTCCGCGGTGATCATCCCGGTCGTGCTGATCGCGGTGTTCCTCGTCCTGGTGCTGCTGCTGCGGGCCGTCGTCGCGCCGCTGTTGCTGATGGCGACGGTGGTGCTGTCGTTCGCGGCGGCGCTCGGCGTCAGCGGCCTGGTGTTCCACCACGTGTTCGGCTTCGCCGGGACGGACGCGTCCTTCCCGCTGCTGGCGTTCGTGTTCCTGGTCGCGCTGGGCGTCGACTACAACATCTTCCTCGTCACCCGGGTGCGCGAGGCGGCGCTGCTGCACGGCACCCGGCGGGGCGCGCTGACCGGGCTGTCCGCGACCGGAGGTGTCATCACGTCGGCCGGGCTCGTGCTGGCCGGCACGTTCGCGGCGATGGCGTCGCTGCCGTTGGTGTTCGCGGCCGAGCTCGGGTTCGCGGTGGCGTTCGGCGTGCTGCTGGACACCCTCGTCGTCCGTTCGGTGCTGGTCACCGCGCTGACGCTGGACGTGGGCCGGTGGATGTGGTGGCCCGGCCGCCTGTTCCGGCGTCACGACCCTGCGCCGCCGTCCTCGCCGGGCGAGCCCGCATGCGAGCCGCTGCTCCCGGGCACGCGACGCTGACGGTCCCGCCGGCCGGGCGCGGCCCGGCCGGCGCGGCACCGGGCGCCGGGGGCGGGGGCGGGGTCGCTTCCTCTGAGGCTCCTCAAGTCGCTTGGCAGGAAAGGGAGACGGCGGCCACGATGATCGACATGACGGGACTCACGGGACTCAACAGGAAGCACGACGTCGTACCGCTCATCCGGGACTCGGATCTGGTGGCGGCCGCCCTTCGGCAGGCGCTCGCCGACGCCTCGCCACAGGAGCGCCCCGGACTGGAACGCGCCGCCGCCCTGGTCGAGTCCACCGCCGCCGCCACCGACGGTCAACTGCGCGCCCGATGGGTCCGCGCCCGGCTCGCCTCGGCCGGCTTCACCGGCGACCTGGCCTCTGTCGCGGCGCTGAGGTCGCTGCGCAGGGCGGAACCGGACCTGAGCCTGCTGGCGGCCGTGCGTCTGCAGAAGGACGCGCTGGCGTTCCCGGAGTGAACGGCCAGCGCCCAGGCGTCGGCTGCACGGCCTGGCGCCCACCGCTCGCCGCTCCGGGTCAGCGGGGTGTCCGCCAGGTCATGATCTCGGTGGCCGAAAGGCGTTCGGCGAACCGGTCGTCGGGCGACTCCTGTCGCAGGAGGGCGCGCAGATCCCGCTCGACCGCTCGTAGTAGGCCGCGCTGCCCCGGAACAGAGAGCTGTCCCACTCCCACCCGTCAGGCATCGGTCCCCGCCGCGGGCTTCGCGCGGTCGTCCTGTCCCGCCGGTCATGACGGGCAAGTTGTCCGATGCGTCACGCTCCCGGCATCGGTTCCCCGCCGTCCCGGCCGCCCCGGAGTACGGTTCGCCGGCTTACGGTTCGCCGCTGCCGCGCGTCGGGCCCGGCCTCCCGGCGCGGACCCGCCGCGACAGCCTCGCGCGTCCGGGGCCGCTCACCGTGCGACGTCGGCGGGACGGGGCACCACACGGGCCAGTCGCAGGACGCCCCAGAGCAGGACGAGGGCGCCGAGCGCCTGGGGAAGCAGCCACCAGCCGGCGCGGATCCGCTCGCCGAACAGGGCGACGCCCAGCAGGAGGCTCGCCGAGGCGTCCCCGATCGTCAGCGCGGGCTGGGACGCGGTGAGGGGACCTGCCTGAAGCGCGTTCTCCAGAAGGAGGACGGAGGCGATTCCGGTGAGGGCGAAGCCGTAGGTCTGCCAGGCGCCGAAGAACGCGGGCAGGCCGTCGTCGGCGAGGCGGCCCGTCGCCGACTTCAGCAGGGCCGCGGTCAGCGCGTTGCCGACCGCGGCGGCCGAGGCCAGCGCGGCAGCCCGGAACAGCCGGGAGGACGAGGAGCGGGCGAGCAGGACCGCGCCGGCCATCGCTCCCAGGGTGATCGCCAGGACCGGGATCCACCGGACCATGGCCGCCTGCTCGCGTGTGCCGGAAGGGGCCGCTGCGGCCAACAGGAGGGCGAGTCCGCCCACCACCGCCCCGACCGCCGTCCAGCCTTCGGCCGACAGCCGCCGGTGCAGCAGGGGGACCGCCACCAGCAGCGCGAAGGGGAGTTCGAGGATGAACACGGGCTGGACCAGCGCCATGGGCCCGTTGACCAGCGCCAGGGCCTGGAAGAGCGCCGCGCCTGCCACGCCGGCGATGCCGATCGCCCACGCGGGCCGCCGTACGAGGGCCAGCAGGAGTCGTAACCCGCCGCCCTGGTCCACGGTGGAGGCGGCCTTGCGCTGGAACGCCGTGCCCACCGCGTTGCTGGCGGCCCCGAGGACGGCGAAGAGCACGGCGAGCTCGATCATGACTCCACCATGCCGTGCGTGCCCGCTTCGTTCGGCGCGGCACGAGTACGGCCGACCGCGATGCCCGCCCACGGCCGCCGCGAAGCGCTGCGTGCGGCCGGCCGAGTCGGGCGACGGGCCGGCCGTGTGCGCAGCGACGCAGCCGGCCCGGTCCTTGAGGAGGCGTCAGCGGCGGGAGCGCAGCCGGGCGAGCAGGCCGCGCGCCTGAGCGCGGCGGCGCGGGTCGGCCGCGGCACGCCGTGCCTGCTCGATCGTGCGCTGCCCCTGAGGGCTGCGGGCGAACGTCTTGATGCGCTGGATGAGGCTCATCGCTCTGCTCCCGTGGGGTCCGTCGACGTCGTGCGTCTTCTCGGCTCAGTCCTACCCCCGAACCGGTCGAACAGGCCGGTCGGTCGCCGGTTCACGCGCATCGCGCCGCCGGCGCCGCCCGCAGGCCGCGCGGCACCTGGCCGGGCGCGGTGCGAACGGGCACGGCCGTGGTCCGCTCGGCCGCGGACGCGGTGCGGGCCGGCCGGACGCGGTGGGTCGTCTTCGCCGGATCCGCGACGGGCTCGCCGAGCGTGATGCGCCCGGCCGCGTGCAGCGCGTCGCATTCGGCGCGGGACAGGGCGACGTAGCAGCCTCCCCGGCCGCTCCGCGCGTCCAGCGGCCGCCAGTATCCGTAGGTGCGCCGGCCGTTCGCGTGCTCGGTGGCGAAGACGGGGGTGCGCGGGTCGGAGACGATGCGCAGGATGTCGGCGCCGGCACGGCTCAGCGGCTCCGCGGGACGGGAGGGAGCCTTCCGCACGACGGTCCCCGCACCGCGCTCCGCCGGGACGTCCGGGAGGGGCAGCCGTCGTGCCGCGGCGGGCCGGCGATTGGCGGTGGTCGGCATCATCGGTGACCTTTCCTGGGCGGGGACTGGAGACCGACTACCCGGCCGAGCCGGAGTTGATCTCTCTCCGGAGGCATCCTTCATCACACCACTGACAACGGGCCGTTCCGTAAGTGCCGTCGCCCGCGCGGTGTCTGACGGATCCTCACCAGGTCAGGAGAAGAACCCCCGCGGCGCGGGCAGGCCGGGCGTGAAGGAGGACGGCGCGCTCATGACCCGGTCCAGTTCGCGGCGGATGCGTTCGGCCTCGCCGCGCACCTGCGCGGGAACATCACCTCGTTCGCTGACGAGGCGGTGGTAGATCGGGGTGTCGTCGAAGACGGGGGTCACCGAGGAGGCTCTTCTTTCGGGTCGAACCGGCGCTTACGGGCAGTCGCCTGACGGCCCGGCAGCGGAACCGCCGAACGGCGACATCATCGTATTGTCCCCGATGCGACGAGGTGCGCGTGACGCGGGGCCCTGCGGAGGGCGGTGCGGCACCGAGTGCCGCACGCGTGGGGCGTCACCAGTGCAGCGGGTCCTTGGCCGCGCAGGCCCGGCCTGACAGGCCTTCCAGGGAGCCCGGCGCCGACTGCGCCCGCAGCAGCTGCGCGACGAACGCGGCCGTGGCGCGGTGCCAGTCGGCGCCCCGCCGCAGCATCGCGTGGTCGCCCCCGCGCACGAGGACGAGACCGGCCTGCGCGCCCGCCTGCCGGGCCCGCCGCACGTACTCCGCGGACGCCCCGGGGTCGGTGACGCGGTCGCGGTCGCCGTGCAGGACGAGGATGCGCTTGCCGGTGAGGTGGGCGACGGGTTCGCCGGGCGGACACCACGGGGCCAGCGCCAGCACACCGTGCACCGCCGGGTCGGCGACCGCTCTCAGCGCGGCCCGGCCCCCCATCGAGTGGCCGACCAGGATCACGGGCGCCTCGCCGACGAGGCGTCGCAGCTCGTCGAGGGCGCGGGCGGCGTCGTCCACCGGGTCGGCGGTGGAGTTCCAGCCCTGGTAGCGGTAGCGCACCTCGCCGACGAGGACGTCCCGGCGGTCCGTCGACGCGACCGCGGCCCGCAGGACGGGGCGCATGCGCAGGGCGGCCAGGTGCCAGGCCCTCGACGTCCTGCGGCTGTGCTCGCGACCGCCGTGCAGCACCAGGACCGCGGCCCCGGCCGACGTTGTCGGGGGGCGCCGCCCCCCCCCCCCCCCCCCGGCCCCCCCCCCCCGGGCCCCCCCCCCCCCCCCCCCCGGCCCCCCCCCCCCCCCCCCCCCCCCCCGCCGCCGCCCCCCCCGCCG